>CAYMXF010000088.1:0-10245 GCA_964393935.1 uncultured Planctomycetaceae bacterium | reverse complement strand
CGTGCCTCCCAGCATGGTTGGCCTATCGAAATCGCCACGAAGTATCTCTGCGAGATCATGCGATACCGCCTGACGCCGCCGATGTACGCGGCGATGGACCGCTTCTACCGCCTGGCCGTCAAGCACGAGCTTCTGCCATGACCGCCCTGGCCGAAACGCCCACGACGACCCGCCTTACGACGGACGACCTCCGCCGGCTCTACTTCGACGAGTCGATCCATAGCCTCGGCCGCAGCGCCCTGGCGATGACCGAGCGGCTGCACCCCGAGGACTACCGCACCTACGTCGTCGACCGCAATATCAACTACGCGAACTGGTGTACCGCCAAGTGCATCTTCTGCAACTTCAAGGCCGACCCGCCGGGCATGAACACCGGTCGCAAAGACTTGTCGCCGGGGTACACACTCAGCTACGACGACATCGGCGGGAAAATCGAAGAATTGATCGCCATCGGCGGCACGCAAATTCTCATGCAAGGCGGACTCGTCCCCGCGGATGGCGAGGCCGGCCTGCCGTTCGATTGGTACCTCGACCTCATGCGGTTCATCCGCAAGCACTTCCCGACGATCCATATCCACGCCTTCAGCCCGCCGGAGATCTTCGCGTTTCACCAAATCTTCGGCATGTCCATCCACGAGGTGCTGGCGCGGCTTCAGGAGGCCGGGCTGGACACCGTCCCCGGCGGCGGCGGTGAGATTCTCTCCGATCGCGTCCGTGAGAAGATCAGCGTCGGCAAGACGATGACCCACGAATGGCTGGAGGTCATGCGTCAATGCCACATTCTCGGCATGTCGACGAGCTGCACGATGATGTTCGGCCATATCGAAACGCTCGAGGAGCGATTCGAGCACCTCGCCTTGCTCCGCGACCTTCAGGACGAAGCGCTCGCCCGCAACAACGGCGGCGGCTTCGGCGCATTCATCTGCTGGACCTTCCAACCGGAAAATACGCCGCTCGGCCGCATGAAGCCGCTACCTCCTCAAGCCTCAAGCCTCAAGCCTCAAGCCTCGGGCCGAAGGCCCGTCAACGACGGCAAGCACCTCCTCCTCGCCGACGCCCACGAGTACCTGACGATGCTCGCCCTATCTCGGCTCTATCTCGACAACATCCCCAACATCCAATCAAGCTGGGTCACGATGGGCCCAAAGATCGGCCAACTCGCCCTCTTCTACGGCGCCAACGACATGGGCAGCGTGATGATGGAGGAAAACGTCGTCAGCGCGGCCGGCACGACCTATCGCCTCAACGAACCCGAAATCCGCTGCCTCATCTCCGACGCCGGCTGGCGACCGCGGAAACGAAATTATTATTACCAACCCTTGGACTGATCGATGATCGGAGGGATTCAAATGGCTCGCATCGATGAGGTTTCGGACCGGGGGGCGGGACTTCTCGCTCGTCTCGTTTTTTTTATGTCGCGCAAGAGGCTGGGGCGCGTCATCACGCCGCTTCGCGTGGCGGCGCATCATCGCCGATTGTTACGCGGGTACCTGCACATGGAGTTGGCCCAGCAAGCGGCCCATTCAATCTCCCCCGCACTCAAAGCCCTGGTGGATGTTGAAACCGCTCGCCGAATCGGTTGCCCGTTCTGAGTGGACATCGGGTCTGCCGTAGGCAGGCAACTCGGCTTGTCGGACGAAAAATTGTCGGCCCTCGACCATTTCGAGGAATCCGACGCGTTCTCAGAACTGGAAAAGCTCGCGCTTCGCTACGCGGCGGGCATGACCGAAACTCCATTGCAAGTCAGTGACGATCTGTTTCGAGCGCTGCGTAGTCATCTGGACGACAAACAACTCGTCGAGCTGACCTCGTGCATCGCGTGGGAAAATTATCGAGCGAGATTCGACCACGCCTTCGGAATCGAAGCGCAGGGCTTCTCGAAAGGAATGTTCTGCCCCTTGGTCAAGCCGCATTCCACGCCGAGCCTCGGCTGATATCCGCTCTCAAGGGATCACTACCCTTGGCCGCAGCCCGCTACATCCTCTCCAACGCCCCAATCCGCAGTAGCCCAACCGCAGCCGCGATGCCAACGTCGCATCGTCCACAGCCTGGAGGACCGGGCACGAGCTATCGACTCAACGAACCTGAAATCCGCCGCCTCATCTCCGACGCCAGCTGGAAGCCGCAAAAGCGGGATTACTACTACCGGCCGATCGAATAGTCATCCCACGACCGGGACCGGGGCGTCACGATCCGCGCTCACGTGTCCAGGCCTCAGAAACTGCTCGCCCTCGTGCGAGGTCGTCCACCACAAGGATCAATTGATGGTCATGGTCGCTGTACAGAACTTCAATATTGACGCCGGTCTCGGCCATGCGGCGCGTGATCCTTCCAAGCTGGCCGGCCTCGTCTTGGTTCAGTCGTTGCACGACAACGTCCCGTTCCTCAAGAACACGGATGCCCGCCGCCTCGAGCGCCCTGCGAGCAGCGCCCCCGTCTTCGAAGAGGAAGTGGGCGACGCCGACGCCGTTGACGACGAAGACGCCTCCACCCTCCACGCTCACCCCGGCGCGGCCCAACGCCTCGCCCATCTCCGCCAGCGCGCCAGGCCGGTTTTCCAACGCGATGGTTAGATCTTTCATAATCTCCGTTCCATCATTCAAGATTATTCACAGTCTTCAGATCATGTGACCGCAAGGGTCGTCAGGCCGTTCTTCCAGGCGGTCAAGGTGGACGAAGACCGGCGTAGGGCCCGGAATGTTCGGTGGATACGGAACCGGCTCCCAGCCGAACCACGCCCGAAACGCGTGATACGCCGGTGAGGCCGGCAGCGGATAGCGGTCAAAGACATCCTTCCATTGCGAAAAAAGTTCGAACGTCTCGGGTTCCGGCGGAATATGGAAATCCCAAGCCGCGCATACGCGGTGGACGTAGTCGGCGCGGGCTTCCGGCGAGTCGATAACGCTCGGGGGCTCCGCTTGATCAGGATAGACGGTCTGGTCGACGTACATGCTCATTCTTCAGCCGCGGTTCACAGCTCAAACGGCCGCTTAGGCAACCGGTGAACCTGGCCAGGTTTTCATGGCAAAACGCCTCTCGCCGGTCGACTCACAAACGAACGGATCGGCTCGTCCCCCGGATGCTTAGCCGCAAGTCGTTACGGTGCATGCTCAGGGCGTTCCAGCTTAAGAATAGTACGTTCGGACTACATCCTCTCCAACGTCCCAATCCCCAACAGCCCCAGCCCCAACCGCAAGGCCCGTGCCGTCAGGTCGCACAGCCGCAGCCGCGAGGCCAACGTCGCATCGTCCGGCGCCTGGAGGACCGGGCACGATTCGTAGAACGCCATGAACCGCCCGGCCAAATCGTAGAGATACTCGCACAAGAAATTGGGCAGCAGGTTTTCGCCGACGGTGTCGATCGTCTCGGCAAGCTGACAGATGCGAATCGCCAGGGCCCGTTCGGCCGGATGGGAAAGCTGGATTGCGGATTGCGGATTGCGGATTGCGGATTGTATCGCGTCAGAGGCGGACTCCGCCCCCTTGCGGTAGATCGATCGGATTCGGGCGTAAGCGTAAAGCATGTACGGCGCGGTATTCCCCTGTAGCGCCAGCATCTTGTCCCAGGAAAAAACATAGTCCGTATTGCGGTTCTGGGAAAGATCGGCGTACTTGACCGCGGCGATGCCCACCGTCGCGGCAATGTTCTTGATCTCGTCTTCCGTGAAGCCGCGGCGCTTGTCCGGATCGGCCTCCGTCTCGCGGACCATCTTCTCCGCCCGCTCGACGGCCTCTTCGAGCAGGTCCTTGAGCTTGGCGCTCTCGCCGCTCCGCGTCCGGAGCATCTTCCGATCCTCGCCGAGCACCGAGCCGAAGGCGACATGCTCCAGACGAATTTCTCCGCCACCCTTTTTCAGCCACCCCAAGGCTTGAGCCGTGGGGAACAGCATCTCGAAATGCAATTTCTGCGGCGCGCCAACGACATAGACGACCCGATCCGCACCCAGTCCCCCGCCGAGCCGCGCAAGCTGCTGCTTCAGGCCGGCGTCGCTTAGAGGAATGGCGTGGCGCTGCGGATGATTAACACGGTAAAGAATCGCGGCGATATCCGTCGTGGAATACAGCGACGCACCGTCCGACTTCTGAATAATCATGGGCAAGGCGTCGCCTTGAGGGCCCTTGAACGCCGGCGAACCATCGGGCTTTTCGAGAAAAACGCAAATCGCCCCCCGATCCCTGCGACAAACCGCGCGGATGTCGCCGCTCTGGCCCTCCGTCGAACTCAACTTGGCCTGCGCCTCGACGACGACGCCGGATAGCAGCGGCTCGTAAAAGCTCTCCCCGCAAATATCATCATCGGTCAGCAGGACGCCAAGCCGGCGATAGATCGCGTTGCACTCCTTCAGCGTCGCGTCCTTCGCCTTGCGCCACGCGGCCAGCTCCTGCGTGTTGTCTCGCGCCGTTTTTCCCTGAAGCATCGCGGCGACATGGCGAGAAACCCCGGAAAGCGGGTACATTTCACCGGTCACTTTATTCGCAATCGTGAAGGTCGTCCCCTCAGCCGCATCCTCCACCGCGTTGACATAGCGATAGGTAGGCAAGAGCAGCGCGAAGCTGGGCTCAAAACTTTGGATGAAGCCGCTGAACTCCCCACCGTCCAGATCGCGCTCCAGGTTTTCCTGATGAATCCGCCGGCGAGCTTCGAGCAAAGTCGTCTTAGCCTCGCCCCCCGCCCGCGCCGCGCGACTGATCTCGTCCGCCAATCGGTCAAAATCCGCAGCCGTCTCGTTCTGGTGCCTCCCCATGCACAGGTGCCAAAGCGAGAGGATGATCTTGCCGAACTGCGTCCCCCAATCGCCGAGGTGATTCTGGCGGATGACACAATGACCTTGGAACGCCAACACTCGGACGATGGTGTCCCCGATGGCCGTGCTGCGCAGATGCCCGACGTGCATTTCTTTGGCTACGTTCGGCGACGAATAATCAACGACGACCATCTGGCGCGCGGCGGCTTCGACCGGCTCGGTTCCAAGCCGATCCTCTTCGGCCTTCGTGGGCGCCGCCGGAATCGATCCAAGCTGGGTCGAAAGAAACTCGGAACGCAACTTTAGATTGATGAACCCCGGCCCGGCGATCTCCGGCGGTTCTAGCATTTCTCGGGAAGCCGGCGGCAGCGCGTCAGCGATCTTCTGCGCCACGTCGCGCGGCTTGGCCCCGAGCTTCTTGGCCAAACCCATCGCCACGTTCGATTGGTAATCGCCGTACTTCGCATCGCCCGACGTGCGGACCTGTGGCCCCACGCCCACGGCAGCCTCTCCATACGCGGCCGCCAGCGCCTCCGTAATGAACCGTTCGAGTTGTAGCAGAATCGATCTCACAATTTGAAGTGAAGCATCAAATCGTCCAAAAATCAAAACGGACGCATAGACGCTCTGCTGGTTTTGACTTTTTGACGTTTTGACATTTCGGTGTTTCCTACGCTCCCCACTCCACGCGCGGGCAGTCCCCCCAAAGCGACTCGAGGTCGTAGTACGACCGCTTTTCGGCGTCGAAGAGGTGGACGACTACATCGACATAGTCCACGACGATCCACGAGCCTTCGTCGTACCCGGAGATCGAGTACGGCTCCTCACCGCGCTGCTTGCCGATCTCCTTAAGATTGTCGGCGACCGCCCGCATCTGCCGGTCGGAGGTACCCGTCGCGATCACGAAGTAATCGCAGATCGTCGAAACGCCCCGCAAGTCCAGCGCGATGACGTCCTCGCACTTTTCGTCGCAAAGAAGACGAGCCGCGTCGATCGCATATTGATGGGCGGCGTACGCGGCGCGGGCCAGCCGCTGCCGCAAGGCCTCACGGGCATCATCGCCCGCCTGGACGCCGGGCATTGATCGCGCTTCGCGCTTGGCGTTAATGGCCTTTCGTCCCATGGCCCCTCCCAATAGGCTCGCGGGCCCGCCGTATCCGTCAGTGCGCCCCTGCCCGCTTGCCTCGAACGTCCTCTTTAGGAATCCGCATCGCGTAGAACGAACGCCATACGAAGACGAGCGCGATCGCCAGCATGACCACGCCGATGATCGCGGTGTAATCCGTCGTTTGAGCTTTGTGCGCGGCCTCCTTCATCTTGACGGCGATTTCCACCGCGAGCAGGCCGAACAACGTCGAAAACTTGATGATCGGGTTCAGCGCGACCGAGGTCGTATCCTTGAACGGATCGCCGACGGTATCGCCGACGACCGTCGCGGCGTGGACCGGCGTGTTCTTCTCTTTGAAATCGACCTCGACCAGCTTCTTAGCATTGTCCCACGCCCCGCCCGCGTTGGCCATATAGATCGCCTGAAACAGGCCGAACACCGCGATGGACACGAGGTACGCAACGAAGAAGTTGGGGTCGAAGAACGCGAAAGCGAGCGTGATCGACATCAAGGTGATGAAGATGTTCCACATCCCCTTCTGGGCGTACTGCGTGCAGATACGGACGACGACGATCGAGTCGTTAATGTCCGCTTCTTTTTTGTCGAGGTTCATGTTCTTCTTGATGAACTCGACGGCCCGATACGCACCGGTGGTCACCGCCTGCATCGACGCGCCGCCGAACCAGTGAATCACCGCGCCGCCGCACATGAACCCGAGGAGCACGGGAGCATCCGTCAGGTTGAGGGCGAGGAGGGGCTTGCCATCGATGATGGTCTTGCTCAGGAGCAGAATGATCGAAAAGATCATCGTCGTCGCGCCCACGACGGCCGTGCCGATCAGCACCGGCTTGGCGGTGGCCTTAAAGGTGTTGCCGGCCGAGTCATTGGATTCGAGATAGTGCTTGCCACGCTCGAAGTCCGGCGTAAAGCCGAAGTCCCGCTTGATCTCCTCTTTGATGCCCGGAATGCTCTCGGTCTGGGCCAACTCGAAGACGGACTGGGCGTTGTCGGTCACGGGGCCGTAGCTATCGACGGCGATGGTGACCGGTCCCATGCAAAGGAAGCCGAAGGCCACCATCCCGAAGGCGAAGATCGAGGCGTGCGCGCCCATCACATTTCTCAACTCGTGCAAGCTGACAAAGTAAGCGCCCGACATGAGGCCGACGATCAAAAGGCCCATCCAGAACGCGCTGAAGTTTCCGGCCACGATTCCGGAAAGGATCGTCAACGACGCCCCGCCCTCGCGCGAGGCGGTGACGACTTCGTGAACGTGCTTCGAGTGCGAACTGGTGAAGATCTTGGTGAATTCGGGAATCAGCACGGCCGCCAGCGTGCCGCAACTGATGATCAGGGCCAACTGCCACCAAAGCTGCGGCAATTGCTTGACCATTTGCTGTCCGTTCTCCATCACCGTCACGGATATGTCTCCGATGAGCAGCTTGCTCATGATAAACGACGTCCCGATACACAGCATCGAAGCGATCCAGATGAGGCGCGTCAGCGGCGCCTCGAAGTTGAATTCCTTCAGCCCCTTGTATTTTGCCTGCGAGTACGCCTGGTTAATGAAGTAAGCAATGCCGGACAGGCAGTCCATCAGGAAGCGCATCGCGAAGATCCACACGATGAGCTTGGCCTGAAGATCGAGGTAGTTGGTCGTGTGCGTGGTGGGATCGAGCGATTTGAAATTCGCGTTGTCGCCCAGTCCAAAGACATGTCGGACGACGTTCTCGCCCAGTGCCAGCGTGATAAACGAAATCAGCGCGACCCCGGTCACGCCGTACGTCTCGAAGCCGTCCGCCGTCGGTCCGACCGAGTCGCCCGCGTTGTCGCCGGTGCAGTCGGCGATGACGCCTGGGTTTCGAGGATCGTCTTCCTTGACGTTGAAGACGATCTTCATGAGGTCGGAGCCGATGTCGGCGATCTTGGTAAAGATGCCGCCCGCGATACGAAGGGCCGATGCGCCGAGCGACTCGCCGATGGCGAAACCAAGGAAACAATAGCCGACGATCTCGCGCGGCACGAACAGTAGGATGAACACCATCATGACCAGTTCGAGCGAGATCAGGAAAAGTCCAACCGACATGCCGGCCCGAAGCGGGATATTGACGACGTCCCACGGCTCGCCGCGAAGCGAGGCGAAGGCCGTCCGGCAGTTGGCGTAGGTGTTGACACGAATGCCGTACCACGCGACGCAGTACGACCCCCCCATGCCCACAATCGAGAAGAACAAGACCATCGCCGCTGTTTTGACCGACTCGTGCTGAAGACCCACGAAGTAATAAGTCATCGCTACGGACATGATGACGAACAGCATCAGCAGGAACTTGCCCTGCTGTTTCAGATAGGTCTTACAGGTCTGGAAAATCACCTCGGCGACGTCCAGCATCGACTTGTGAGCTGGAAGGATGTGAATCTGCCGTCGTAAATAAAGACTGAATCCGAGCGTGATGACAATAATGCAAGCCCCGCCGGCCAGAAGATTCCACGGGCTAATGGTATTCCCAAAGATATTGAAGTGACCATTATGCAAATCCGGAATCGCCAGATCCGCTTCGCTCGCGAACACCGGCGTTGCCGACAAAAACGGCACGAACGCCGCCATCAAAATCAAACTCGGAACCGAATAATGGGTCTTGTTGCTGCTGCGTCTCACGTGTAACTCCATCTAAAAGACTCTGTCGCCTTGGTTACTAACTCGAAGGGCCATCCACTCGGCACGATTCGTGAGAACTTTCACAAATGAGCCGTCGGGGATCGACTCGCTACAACTCAAACGTCTCTACGGACTTTTTTGGCTGGCCGCCGTGCGGCCTGGAGAGATTCCCGCGCCGTCTCGCCGCGATTCAGAACATCGCCGGTGCTAGGTGCCTTCCACACTTTCGCACCCGTGAGCCACGCCATCCCACCGCGATGCGCCGCTCACGAAGAGCGGTGTTTTTCACCGCCGTCCCGCGCGGGCGGCGGTTTGAGAACCCCAATATATAAGGGGCGACTCGTCCGAATTCAAGCTCGGCGGATATGGATCGGCACCGACCGAATAAAGACTTGAAAACAATGAGGTTACGTCAGCCCCGATCCGCATTCATCAGGGGTTCAGCCCGTATCCCAATCCTAACTCCCCAACAAAAGCTGAACGAAGGGCTCGACATCCTCCATTGTCACTCCGCAAACGCCATTGATATCCGCTTCACAGGTCTGTTGCAGAGAAGCCAATTGAGGAGCCAACAACACGTTGATGAACGGGCCGACGTCGAGAGCGTCTACTTTCGAGTCGCCGTTCACGTCGCCAACGAGATACGACACGCATGCATGCGCCGGAGCACCGAGAATCTCCACGTCATCGATGTTCCACCCAAAGTACGTCAAGCCTCCATCCGAGGGGCCCATTCCCCAGCGGATGTAGACCGTCGCCTGTTCGTCAGCAATGGCCGAGATGTCGTACGACTGTAACGACCAGCTCGTTTCGGTAAGCGTCGGTCCGGTGAAATTCCAGATGTCCGTCCAGGTCGATCCGTTGGTGGAGATCTGAATATTCGCATGATCGTATTGTGACGATTCGACGCCGAGCCAACGACGGAAGCGAAGCTGGGTACTGATGAGATCAGCGCAATTGATCGCCGTCGTGGTCACGTAGCGAACAGGAATGTTGTTGGCGTAGCAGCCGTTGAGATTGTAGCCGATCACATTCGATCCGGTGTAGCCCGAGTTTGGATCGGCGCAGTTGCCGCTGGCGGAGGCTGGAACGCCGAAGGCCCAGCCGGAGCTGTAAGTCCAACCGGGATTCGTATTCATGTTGAACGAATCGACGACCTGTGGTGTTGGCGGCGCCAACACGACCGACGCGGAATAGACGTTGGTCGGCACATCGCAGGGAAGAACGGCGGAATAGCCGCCGTTTCCGGATGCCGTGAAATAATACTCCGCCGTCTGGCCGCAGCCCGCCGCCGGCAGTGTCCCAACGTACGTCGTACCGCTTTGGAATACGAGCGGCGTCGTCGAATAAGCGTCCGTCGGATTGAATCTATAGTGCAATAGCCCCGACCCACCGACGTAGTTTTCCTGTGCCGAGACGATCGTCACGCTGACCGGCGTCGTCTGTCCGGCGACCAGTTGCTGGAGCACAGAACTTTGCAGATCCACGAGAATGCCGGAGGAAGCCCATCGGGATAGATACAAAATAGCCGGCAGATTCTCTTCGCACGTCGGCAAAATCTGGTCTGCTGGCAATTCGAACCCAAATTCCCCCGCGTCGCGCAGTTCGATCGTAAAAGGGAACCGCCCCGCGGCGCCGTATTCCCAGTCAATCGACACGCCGTTGGCCGCATAAATCGTCGTATTGACCGGCCCCGGCTCGTAATAGGTGCCATGCACCCCTTGTATCAATTGTTGCATG
>CAYMXF010000087.1:10208-11599 GCA_964393935.1 uncultured Planctomycetaceae bacterium | reverse complement strand
AACGCGCTCATGTTCCTCGAAGCGCCGATCCAGCGCGTCACGGGCTACGACTTGGTGATGCCGTTCTTCAACCTGGAGCGGAAGTATCTGCCCGACTCGCGAAAGATCGTCACGGCGGCGAGGGATGCCGTCAGCTACTAGCTCCGCCGACAGGATGGCCCATCGCATCAGCGCTGTGCCACGCGAATACAGACCTTGTTCTTCAACAGGAAGTGAAAGCGTAACAGATGGCGAAGGAATTCAAGCTACCGGACCTGGGCGAAGGCATCCACGAAGCGGCGATCGTCAACGTCACCGTCGCCGAGGGCGACACGGTCCAAGAAGACCAGATGGTCATTGAGGTCGAGACGGACAAGGCCGCCGTCGAGCTGCCCGTGCCGTTCGCGGGGAAGATCACGAAGCTCAACGTGAAGAAGGGCGACACCGTCAAGGTCGGTACGGTGCTGCTGACGGTCGATGATGGCGGCGGAGGCGAAGCGCCAGCCGCTGAGAAAAAAACCGTTTCCGAAAAGAAAGCCGCCGCCCCTGAACGGCCCTCAGCTAAGCGGGAAGAACCAGAAAAAGAAGAAGTAGAAGCAGGAAAAGAGGAAGAAAAACGCGAGGCGCCACGCCAGCCGGCGCCGCGTCAAGCGCCGGCCGCTCGTCCGGCCGCCGAAGAGTACGGCTTCCGCGACATCGGCCCCATTCCCGCCGCACCCGCGATTCGGCGTCAGGCCCGCGAGATGGGAATCGACTTGCGTGAGGTACACGGCACCGGCCCCGGCGGCCGAATCGTTCGCGAGGATTTGGAACGCTATCAACTTGCAGGTCCCACGGGACAGGGCACCGGACCTGCCCCCAAAACCGCCCCCGCACCCGCCGCCAAGCCATCGGCGCCGTCGCCCGCTGCGTCTCGCGCGGCCGCCCCATCGACCGCCGTTCCGTCCAAGCCCGCCGGAAGCGAGCTGCTGCCCGACTTCTCCCTCTGGGGCCCGGTGCGCCGCGAAGCCCTTACGCAGATTCGCAAGACGATCGCGCGGGCGATGGTCCGCTCGGTCACGACGATCCCGCACGTCACGCACTGCGACGAGGTGGATATCACCGATCTCGAATCCTTCCGCAAGGAACAAAGCGCGATCTTCGCCGACAAGGGCGCGAAGCTGACGCTCACGGCGTTCGTCGTGAAGGCCGTCGCCGGGGCGCTTCGCCAGTTCCCCCAGTTAAATGCCTCGTTCGACGACGCGCGGTCGGAGATGGTCTACAAGGATTACGTCCACATCGGCATCGCCGTGGACTCGCCCAAGGGGCTTGTGGTCCCGGTCCTCCGCGATGCCGACCGCAAGGGATTGCCGACGATCTCCAAGGAACTCAAGGAAATGGGCGACAAGGCCCGCGACTTCAAGCTCGACATC
>CAYMXF010000087.1:4974-10108 GCA_964393935.1 uncultured Planctomycetaceae bacterium | reverse complement strand
GCCCCTCGGGTCGTCATGAGATTTCAAAAAACGATATTTTGCATCTTGACACTCGGAGATAGTCCGTATATATTAGGATCGCAAATCGGCGGCCCCAGAATGGTTCGAGGCCGCGTGTCAACACGTTGTGCAAGGAGATATGAGATGACTGAGTATTGGCTTGTTACGTTGCTCCTTTGGCCGATCGCGGCGATTATTTGGCTGGCAGAGATATTCGTCTTCGTGGTCTAGAGCAGGAACGGCGTTTCCATCCTGGATCACGGCGGCAGGGGCGGGCCGCATGGCTTGGCCGCTTCTGCCAGAAGGGGCGACCGAGATCAGCGCCGTGCGCCGTTAAGGTCTGGTGACGTTGAATAGGTTGTAGGTCAACCAGCCGCGGCGAAGCATTCGCTCGACGGCGCAGAGGTAGAAAAACCGCCGGCGGTAGCCGCGCGCTGCGGTCCAGCCGGCCCGGCTGATTTCGGCGAGCCCGTCGCGGAGGGAATCGGCGGATTGTCGCGACACTTCTTCCTGCCGCTGGAGCCGCAGACCGGCCGCGCGGTACGCTTCGACGTAGTCTTCCGGCGACCAGAGTTTGGCATGGGTGCTGAACTGGGTAGGGAAGTAGTTGAGGAGCCCCACGACGGCGAAGAGCCTCTTGCGCCGCGTGCAGATATCCCCCAGGCACAAGACGCCGCCGGGCTTGAGGATGCGCCGGCACTCGCGAATAAAGGCGTGCTTGTCGACATAGTGCAGCGCGGATTCGAGATTGAAGATCACGTCCACCGACGCGTCCTGAATCGGCAAGCGCTCGGCGTCGCCTTGCAGGAAGATCGGGCGTCGGGGCTTTTGGGCCCACCGCTGCTCGGCGGCGCGAACGCTCGCCAGGCAATACTCAATGCCGAAGAGGCGCGCCAGCCGGTATCGCTCAAAGATCCAGCCGCTGGGCCCGCCGATCCCGCAGCCGACATCGACGACGGTGCTCTCGGGGCCGATGCAAACACCATCCAAAAGCCGCCAGACCAGGTCTTTCTGATGTTGGTCGAACGAGTCGCGGCCGACGGCCTCGGCATAGCCGACGTTATAACCGAGTAGACCAGTGGCCTGGGCCAATCGCAGATTCGGTTCGTAGAAGACGTCCAGACTTCGCTGTGACATAAAACGAGGTCTTCTCATTTTCTGTGCGATCATGCATCATCCTTATCAGCCCGTGGCGAAACCGGCTGATTGGAGGTTGGTTCCCCCGAAGACAGCGGTTTCTCACGTTCCACGGCCGGCAGGGGCGCCGTCCGCTACTTTCACCACGGACTGCTATGCCTAGCGGCCGCGCGCTACGTCTTGAACGCCGTCGCATTGTAGGGGTAAACAATCGCCGTTCAAGGAGTTTCCACGGGACCCGGTCGTGATTGGGGTGCGCCGGCGCGCGCGGACATTTCGTCCATCATCACGCGAAATGGTTTTGAAAAGAGGATCGACCCGTGATCGCGGCCGGGTTCGATGATGACGCGGGCGTCGGCACCCAGCTTCGACATCGCCTCCTTGAGCCGGTGCGTCGCACCGTTCAGGTAGAAGTTGTCTTCGTCGCCCATGATGACGGTGATCTTCCCGGCCAGCTTCGGGCCGAGCGTCGGCCACTCGCGTTGGAGCTTATCGACGATGTCGTAACGCCGCCACGTCTTCATGACTTCGGGGTCGATCTTCCCTGTCTTGCGATTCCAAAGCGGCACGGGCTTTCCATCCTTGCCGCGCGGGCCGAAGACCGCCTCGAACGAGTGCATCTGCCCGCCGGGGCCGATCACGTCCTCCATCCTTGCGAAATCCCTTAGCAGCAGCCGCACCTTCCCATCGTCTCGCATGATCGGGCGCGGGTTGCCACCGGCATCCTTGAAAAAATTCGCCTTGGGGTCGTAGAGATCGATCCCCGAGAAGTCGTGGAAGTCCACCGAGTCCGGCGACGTGGCCCACACCGCGCCGAAATAATCCGGGTGAGTGATCTGCACCCACAGGCTGCTCCAGCCACCGGAGGAATGGCCGGTCAGCAGCCGCGCCTTTGGCTCGGGGATCAGCCGAAACTCCTTCTCCAAGTGCGGGATGAGTTCCTCCACCAGCGCCGTGCCCCACGGGCCGTTGTTGTCCGAGTCCGCATAGACGTGGTGGCCGAGCGCGCACGTCCCGTCGAGCCCGATCCGCACGAACGGCTCCTTTGACGGCCCGAGAATCGCCGCGTACATCGCCGCCTCGCGCTCGTCGCCGCCAAAGCCGGGAATCACGTACAGCGCATTAAACTTGCGATCGGGTTCTTTCTCATAAGCCTCCGGCAACATGACCATCGCCCGCAGGAAGACATCGCGGCCGTGGAAGCGGGATAGGAGATTGCTCTTAAGCTTGACCTCCTTGGCCCGCGCCAGGTTTATCTCGCTCTTGCGCGACGGCGCCGCTTGATTGATCTTGAGCCGGATGACGCCGCCGACGGCCGGATCGATCTCGCGCTTGACCGGCTTGCTGTAGAGGTTGCCCTCGGCCGTGCCGGAATGCGGCCGGTCGAGGTTGGTGTGCATGACCGCCTGGATGACGTAGTGATTCTTGGGCAGCTCGTTCAGCGCGTACGGATAGCCGGCCGGTGGGGCGATCCGAATCTCCTCTCCGGGCTTCCAATCGCGGACATTTTTGCCGAAGACGGGCTGGCGGCTGAGCCATGAATGCGACCTGCGCGGTTTGTCGCCGAGCTTATCCGACAAGAAGAAGAGGACGCGGCCGGTGAACGGCACGCTGCGCACTTCCGAGTCGAAACGAACGGCGAATTCAAGTTTGTCGCTCTGATGCTCGTCGCCCAGCGCCAGGACGGGCCAACAAAAAAGCAGAATCCCGGCAAGCCATCGTTTCGTCACTTCGACCCCTCCATCGGCGTGGGAAGATAGCGCCGTGCGATGTCCACGATCCTCATGAATTCGCAGGGCCGCCGAGGTTCCGGCATTTCTCCGTACGTCTTGACCAGCTCCGCCGCGATCAGTCCTAATTCGGCATGAATCTCTTCTTGTTGGTATGCATGGCCGGCCAAGCTCCAGCCGATCCGCAACTGAACCGGACGCAGGTCCTGCTGCGCGATCAAGTGCATCTTCGCCGAGAAGCGCATCAGTTGACAAAGGTCCTCGGTCCGCGACGCAAGGACCACGTCTTCCAGCTCGGCTTGCTTCCCCAGATCGTCCACGTCCCCGGCGACGCCCAATCGCACCGACTGCTCGGCTTGGAGCATCATCTTGTACGCCGTCTCAAATTGAGTCGGGTCGGAATCGAACAAGAATCGCGCCGCGAGATACCACGCGTCGGCCACCGCCGGCATCGGTCGCGCGACCGGCGAGCGCGTCGCGTCCAATCGCCGATAGGTCTCAGCCGCCAAACGCTGCACCTGCGCCGCCTCGGCCAGCCGCCCCAACGTCGCAAATCGAAGCGCTTCAACACGCAGCGTCTCCGGCGCCAGCGGGTTTTTCCAATCCGTCTCGGATGCCTGTGCGACATCCCGGCGGACCTGATCCACCTTCGCGGGCCATTGGCTCATCGCCTCAGCGGTGCCGAGCGATCGCGTCGCAGCGCTGACCAGCCACCGGCTCATGGGCCCGCTCCGCAGGCCGCGGCAAACCGCTTCGAGATTTTCCACCGGCGGGCGGTCGGCGATGTTGACGAGAAGGACGTTGGCCTGCGTGTCGTAGGGATTCACGTCGCGCAAATAGGAATCGAGCGTCGCGACCGCCCCGTCGGTGTCGCCGGCGCTGGTCTGCGCCTCAGCCAAGCGAAAGCCGCTATCCAAATAGCCGGGGCTGGCTCGCACCACTTGTCGCCATGTCGAAATCGCCTTTGGCCCCCACTCGCGGGTCTTCGCCGTTTCGCCTCTGGAGTTCCCCTGTGTCCGTAACGCGGCCGGCACTCGGGAATTGCGAAGCACGTTCGCTTGAGCCGTGCCCAGGTCCGTCCGCGTGGTCAACCATCTTGACGTCCCGAACCGACTCGTGGCGAGCTCGAGTTCGCGGGCTGCTTGGGCGTCGTCGTTGTTGAGCAGGGCGCGGCCTTTCGCGTGATGCATCACCGCGCGCAGATCGATCGCCACCACAGCGACAATGAAAACCGCCGCCAACACCACGGCCGCGCGACGTACGATCCGTTTCACGCCCCAGCCCAGGGATTGCAATCCCTGGGCTTCGATTCTTCCACGTCCCAACGCCACCATCATCCCCAAGAGCGTCCAGTACCAGCCTTGCAAGATCGGATGACGCAGATTGATGCTGCTCGCCTCCGACACGCACACCACCACCAAGCCTGTCATCAGCGCGAGCAACATCACGCGCTGGACGCCTTCGGACTGTTTCCATCGTTTCCAGCCTGCGACGAGCGCACCCAATGGCAGCGCCAAATACAACAACCCACCGGGAATCCCCAGCTCGAACGCCGCTTGAAGCCACTCGTTATGGCCGTCGGAATCCCTCGTTCCGTGCAAGACCCTCGGCTGTTCGGCGCGTTGTCTGGCCAGCGCCGTCGTCGTCTTGACCACGAATTGGTCGGGGCCGCAGCCCCAAATCGGCGAGCGAGGGATCATCGTCAGCATGGTCTCCCAGTAAATGGATCGAAACTTCAGTGGCAAGCTTACCGCCACGTCCGCGCTTTGTGCCTGAGACCGTACAAACCAACCTGTCGCCGCCAGTCCGGCCAGCGCCGTCGCCACCATGACCGCACGGCTTCTCATGCTCGTAAAGCGAGCCCATGACGCCATTCCCGCCGCAACCCCCCCGCCGGCCAGCAATCCCATCCACGCGCCACGGCGGCCGGATGCGACGAGCAAGAGAAGGGAAAGGAGTACCACGATTCCCGCGAATGCCAACCCCGCGATGGATGGTCGAATGTGTGGGCCGGCGGGCTGCAATGTCGCGCACCGTTGTACGACGGAGCCGATGAGCCACACCACTGCTATCGAGGTCCACAGCGCGCCCAGCGACGACGTGAGCGTGATCGGGCCGACCGGCAATTGAAAGAAGGCTCCGCCAAACGCCTGATGGTGGATCAGCGACAAGGCCGCGCCAAGCGTCGCAACAATCGAGCCAGCGATCAGCGATCTCCAGATTCCCCGCAGCGTACAGACCCGTCCCAACAGGACCGCCCACCCCAA
>CAYMXF010000087.1:0-4874 GCA_964393935.1 uncultured Planctomycetaceae bacterium | reverse complement strand
TCCGTCAGCTCCACCGGAACCGCCAAGACCCGATCCACCCACATCGGCCAACGAGGCCCCGCTCCCGCGAACGGAACATCGCAGAGCATCAATGTGCTCCCATACAGAACCGAACCCACGATGGCAGACACCAGCCACGACGCGCCGGCGCGCGGCTTCGCCGACGGTTCGCCTTTGGAGATCGATTTCGCAGCAGGACGCCGATTGTGCATGGATAAGGCCGTCAGTCCCTAGTGTGGCCCGTATTGTCTCGCCAGATTGACTAAGAGCGGATAGCTCGGCGGCCGGCTCGCCTCCGGACGCGATGCGTAAACCTTCACTAACTCCGCCGCCAACATACCGAGTTCGGCCATCGTCCGCTCGGGCGATCGTTGATCGGACGGCAAGCTCCAGGTGATTCGCAAGCTGATCGAGCCTTCGGACCTCTTCATCGCCATGTGCATCATGGCCGAAAATCGCCACAGCGGCGAAAGCTTGTCGGGCAAATCGAGCGGCATGAACCGCCCGCCGACGAGTTCGGCCTTGGGGTCGGCGTTGGGAACGGCCTCCTTCGGCACGTCTTCAATCACAAAGGACTCGGCGCGGCTGATCCGGTCGAAAGCCTCCGTATAGTTCGCCGGATCGAGATCAAAAAGAAACCGGGCCGCCAAATACCACGCATCGGCCTCCGCAGGCCACATCCGCCGCACGGACGCATTGTCCCGCGCCAGTCGGTCGTAGGCCCGCGCCGCCGCGAATTGAACGCGCTCGGCCCCGGCAAGATCGCCGGCGCCGATCAACCGGAATGCCTCGATGCGAAGCGTCTCCGGCGCGAGCGGATCCTGCCACTCTTTTTCCGAGGGCAAGGCAACATCGTGGAGCGCCTGTTCAACCTGGCGCGACCATGCCGCAGCGAAGTCCGGTGCTGCAAAACATTTCGTCGCGATGTCGAGCAGCACCGGCTCCCACATCTCCTGACGCAGCACGCGGCGGACGCACTCCAACTTCGCCGATGGGCCAAGTTCGCCAATCTCGATTTGGAGGAGATTGCCCTGCCGATCGTAAGGGTTGAGGTCGCTCAGCAACACATCGAGCGTCTTCCGCGCCGTGACAAGATCGCCGGCCATCCGCTGCGCATCGGCAAGCCGAAAACCCGTGTCGAGATAGCCGGGACACTCGCGGTAAATCTCGCTCCAAACCTCGAGCGCCCGCCGGCTCACCTCCGCGGGCTCTCCGGTGATCGGCGTTTGCGGCCCGACCGCCTCGCGTAGGATCCGAAGCCGGCTGGACAGTGCGTCGCCCAGATACGTGCGCGTGGACAGCCACCTCGAGGCGCCGAACCGTCCGGTGGCAAGCTCGAGTTGTTGAGCGGCTTTAACGTCGTCTTTATTGAGCAGCCCGCGGCCTTTTGCATGATGCAGCGCCGCGCGAATGTCCATTCCCACGACGATCACAATGAAGATCGCCGTGATCGCGCCGGCCGAACGAAGTGCGATTCGTTTCACGCCCAAGACTGGGGATGGCGATCCACGGACTTCGTTGGAGAAATCGTTCCCACGCCCCAGTGCCAGCATCAGCCCCACTATCGTCCAATACCAACCCCATAAAATCGGATATCGTAAATTGATGCTGCTCGTCTCCGACACGCACACTGCCACCAGCCCCGCCGTCAATGCCAACAACATGACCCGTCGGATGCCTGTAGATCGTCGCCATCGCCGCCAACCGGCCGTCAACGCCCCGATCGGCAGCGCGAGATACATCGCTCCTCCAGGGATGCCCAACTCAAACGCCGCCTGGAGCCATTCGTTGTGACCGTCATAATCCACCGTCCCATGAAGCACCCTCGGCTCTTCCGCACGCCGCCGCGCCAAGGCCGTCGTCGCCTTTACCACGAACTGGTCCGGCCCAAAGCCCCACACGGCAGACCGGGGCATCATCTCAAACATCTTCTCCCAGTAAATCGACCGCAGCTTCAGCGGACCGCTCACCACCTTTTCCGGGCTACGCACCTGCGATCGAACGTACACACCGACGGTCGCGAGACCGGTGATCGCCGTCACTATTAGGATCACGCGGCTTTTTCTGGTCGTGAAGCGGGTCCACAACGCCAAACCCGCAGCAACGCCCCCTCCGGCCAGCAGACCCAGCCATGCACCTCGCCGGCCCGCCGCCCAGAGCAATGGCAAAGACGAAGCCGCCAAGATCATTCCGATCGCAATCGCCGCGATCGACGGTTGATCTCGCGGGTCGGTGGAGCCTCCGTGCAGGGCGGGCCATAAGAGAAAGCGCCGTTGGATCATCGCGCCCCCACACCAGACTATGGCGATCGCGCCCCACATCGCCCCGAGCGACGCCGTCAGTGTGATCGGACCCACCGGCAACTGGAAGAAGCGTTCGCCGAGCCCCTGACGGTGTGCAAGCGACAACAATCCGGCGACCCCCGCGATGGCCGAACCGGCGATGAGTGATTGTTGAATGCACCGCTCATTCAAAACCCGCCCCAGCAAGGCTGCCCAGCCGACTCCGCACGACAGTGAGAACACCCAGCCTCGAGATTGATCCCATGTTCCGTTCTTCCATGCCGACGCACAGGCCCATGCCACGGTCACCAGCGCCAATCCCTCGAACCAACACTCTCTCAGTCGCCGCGCGGGCCTGAAGGAGTCCGGTGCAGTCCGCCACGCGAGAGACAAAAGCAGCACGGCCAAGCCAACGGGGATCGCGTAATACCGCAGGTCCGACACATCGGTCATTTCGACCGGCACGGCCATCAACCGATCCACGAGCCACGGCCAGCGCTCGTTCGGCTTTACCCCCGAGACGTCGCAGAGCAACAATGTCGAAGAAAACAATACGAATCCGACGATCGCCGGTATGGCGAGCGCTGGGCGGTCCGCCTTCTTCCGCCACGGCGGATCTTTGATCGGCGAGGGTCGTCTCATGCAGAGGAATCTTACCGAGTCCGCTGAACCATGGTGCGGGATTGGTTCTTGATGCCGCGAAGCTGACTGGCCAGGGCCTCGGCATTCGGGGCGAATTGAAGGGCCACGTCCATGAAGACGAGGTCCTCCTCGACGAGTTTCGTTAGCGACGAGGTAAAGCTGTGCATCCCCTCCTTGTCGCTGGATTCGATGAGAGATTGAATACCTTGATCCTGTTCCTTGCGGATCAGATCCTTGCAGGTCGGACTATTGATCAGAACCTCCGTCGCGGGGACGAGCGGGGCGTCCTCCCTGGCCCCCGGCAGCAGCCGCTGACAGCAAATCGCGCGAAGGCAGTTGGACAGCGCCCCGCGGACGAACTCGTGCTCGGGGCGCGGGAAGAACTCCAGTATTCGCGCGAAGGTCTGCGTGGCATCGGCGCTGTGCAGGCTGCCGAACACGAGGTGGCCCGTCTCCGCCGCCTGAAGCGCGGCGGTCATGGTGAACTTGTCGCGCATCTCGCCGATGAAAACGGTGTCCGGGTCCTGGCGGACGATGTATTTGAGCCCCTCGTCGTAGTCGGCAAGGTCAATGCCGATCTCGCGCTGGGAGATGATCGACTTCTTTGCCTTGAAGCAAAACTCGACGGGGTCCTCGATCGTGACGATGTTGTCATGGCGCGTGGTATTGATGTGCTCGATCAACGCCGCGAGCGTCGTGCTCTTGCCCGAGCCGGTGACGCCGGAGACCAGGATCATTCCTTCGTTCGTGGTGTCGGCCAGTTGGCGGTAGATCGGCGGCAAGTGGAGTTCTTCGAAGGTCGGGATCACGGCATTAAGCCGGCGAATCGCGGCGTTCATCTTGTTTCCAGCACGGAAGATGTTGATGCGAAAACGGTCGCCATCCGGCAATTCCGCGGCGAAATCGAGATCGCCCTTGGCCTCGTAATCCGCGCGCCGGCTCGGGGGAATGATCGGCGTCATGCAACGTTCGATTTCCTCACCGGACATGGCGGGAAGATTGACGGAGCGAAGGATTCCGCCGACGCGATAGGTCGGGGCGATTCCGGCCTTCAGGTGCAAGTCGGACGCCCCGTGGGTCTTCATCGCCGACAACAATTGTTCGATCGTCTTGCGTGACGTTTTTGCGTTTTCGCTCATTCCATTACACCTATCGCGTATCAGAGGCTGTTCTTACATTCACCCGACCGGGGGGGAGAAATCAGCACGCAGTGAGAACGGTCAGCGCCATTCCAGTAGATCGCCGGCGCGGCAGGGACGCCACCCCCGATATCATCTCCCCCTGGAGCGTATAGGGCGTCGCCGCCGTGATCCGCACGGGCACCAGCCGACCGATCAACTCCGCCGAACCCTCGAAGACGACGATCTGGTCACCGGCCGTCCGGCCAACCAATTGACCGCGCGCGCGCGCGCCGCGATCGATCTCTTCACCGCGGGATTGCTCGGACTCCTGCGCCTTGAGCGCCCGCTTGCTGAAGCCCTCGACGAGCACGTCGACAGTCTGATCGAGCATCCCGCGATGGTGGGCAAGGCTGATCTCGGCTTGCACGGCGAGCAGGTCGTTGTTCCGCCGCCGCTTCACCTCGTCCGGGACATCGTCGGTCAGGCGCGCTTCGGCCGTCGTACCGGGCCGCGGCGAATACTTGAAGATGTAACAGTTTTTGTATCGCGCATACCGCAAGAGTTCGACGCTCGCCTGAAAATCCTCCTCCGTCTCGCCGCAAAAGCCGACGATCATGTCCCCGGCGATGGCGATATCCGGCATCAACGCCCGCGCGCGATCCAGCAACCCGCGATACTCCTCGACGGTGTAGCCGCGGTTCATCCGCTTCAAGACGGAATTGCTGCCGCTTTGCGCGGGAATGTGCAAATACCGGCAGATTCGCGGACTGGCGGCCATGACCTCCAGCGCCTCGTCCGTGAAATCCCGCGGAAAGCTCGTCACGAACCG
>CAYMXF010000086.1:9706-11600 GCA_964393935.1 uncultured Planctomycetaceae bacterium | reverse complement strand
ACAAGCCCTCCCGGCGGCTTCGCTCCGCGAACGTCACGAGGAGAATCGCATTGGCCACCGCAACGCCCACGGCCATGATCGCTCCCATGAACGATTGTACGTTCAACGTTGTGTGCGTCACCAACAGCGCCAATGCGACGCCGCCAAGCACCGCCGGCACCGACGAGACCACCACGAACGCCAGCCGAAACGATTGAAAATACGCCGAGAGCAACAGCAGTATGACCACCACCGCCAGCGCGAGGCCGTAAGAAAGGCCCGTCGCCATTTGCTTGAGCAGCGGAATCTGGCCGCGCACGGCGACCGTCACGCCCGTCGGCGGATCGCCGGACTTTCGCAAAGCCTTGGCGATGTCGGCGGCCGCGCCGGCTAAATCTTCACCCGCAAGGTTGCATCGAAGCGTCACCATTCGCTGCATGTTGTATCGTGTGTATTCGCCGGGCATCGTGCCTTGTTTCACGTCGGCGACGTCCCGCAGCAAGACGGACCCTTGCGTCCCTTCCTTCACCGGAATCGCCTCGACCGCCGCTTGCGAATCCATCCTCGCCTGCGGGATCTCGACCTGCACCTGATATCCGATGCCGCTCTTTGGATCGGCCCAATAGCTCGGCAGCACGAAGCGGCTTGACGACGTGGCCGCGACCATCGAGCGGGCGATGTCGGACGCCGTCACGTCGCTGTAGCCGGCCCGGGCTCGATCGATCGTCACATCAAGCGTGGGATAATCGAGCGCCTGGCCGAATTGCAGGTCGCGGAGGCGCGGGACGTCGGCGAGCGACTGCTTGAGTTGCCCGGCGTAGGCGCGGTTGGCCGCGAGGTTGGGACCGCTGACGGCGATCTCGATCGGAGTCGGCGAACCGAGGCTGAGAACCTCGCTGACGATGTCGCCGGCCTCGAAGGAAAACTGCACGTCGGGCATGATCGTGCGCAGCTTCGAGCGCAATTGCTCCTTGAGATCGTCCAGCACGATGCCGCTGCCGCGCCGAAGGGCGATACGCAACACCGCCTCGTGCGATCCGCCAGTCCACAGGTAGATGGTGTTGATTGGATACGACGGCGGCACGGCGCCGACGTAACAGATCGACTTGGCCATGTTCTCTTTACCGACCTCGGCGGCAAGTTCCGCCAGCACTCGCTGAGTCAGCGCTTCCGTCCGTTCGATTCGTGTCCCATCCGGCGCTCGCAAGCGGAGCTGAAATTGCCCCGCGTCGACCGTTGGAAAAATGGTGACGCCGACAAGCCAGGCGCCGACGATGAGGACGATCGCCGCAAGCCCAAGGTAGACGCCGATCACACGTCGCTGGGCATGAATGATCCGTTGCAGAATTCGCGTGTAGGACGCTCTGACACGCTCGAATGACGCCGCACCGGCCTGCTTTGGTTGTTCGGCATGGCCGCGATGGCGCAAGACCCACGTCGTCATCACCGGCACGAAGGTGCTCGACAACAGGTACGACGCCACCATGGAGAACCCCACCGCCAACGACAAGGGCACGAACATGGCCCGCGCCGTCCCCACCATGAACATTGCCGGAATGAACACCGCCAGTACGCAGAGCATCGCCAGCAATCGCGGCACCGCCGTTTCGGCGCACCCCTCAAGAGATGCTCGGGCCATGGAGTCGCTGGACTGTTGGCGCGTGTGGATGTTCTCGATGGCTACGGTGGCCTCATCGACGAGGATTCCGATGGCCAGCGCCAGCCCACCGAGCGTCATGATATTGATCGTCTGCCCGCTGATCCACAGGGCAAAGACCGATGCCAGCAGGGCCAAGGGAATGTTCAAGACGACGACGAGCGCGCTGCGCACATCGCGGAGGAAGAGCAGGACCATGAGCCCCGTCAGCCCCGCCCCCAGCAGCCCTTCGATCACCAGGGCCGTCATCGCCCGCGT
>CAYMXF010000086.1:0-9606 GCA_964393935.1 uncultured Planctomycetaceae bacterium | reverse complement strand
GGCGGCGGCGCGGAGACGCCCGGCAGGCTGGCGAACATCGGCCGGACGCGGAAGAGCGCCTGATCCTGAATCTCTCGAATCGTCTTCGTCTCGCTGGAGAAGACGAGAAAGCCGACCGGGACGCTGCCCGCGTCGAAGCGCATCACGAACGGCGGTACGGTGCCCGTCGGCATGAACGAACGCGAGCGGTTGACGTAAGCGATCACTTCCGACATCGCCTGCGACATATTCGTGCCGGGGTGAAAGAAGAGCCTCATCAAGGCGACGCCCTGGATGTTCTTCGACTCGACATGCTCGATGCCGGTGACGTAGAGGAAGTGGTACTCGTAGTAGTTCGTGAGGAACCCTTCCATCTGCGCGGGGTCCATGCCGCCGTAAGGTTGTGCCACGTAGATGATGGGCACGCCCATGTCGGGGAAAATATCTACGGGCATGCGCCAGATCGCCAGCACGGCGGCGAGAACGACCGCAAGGACCAGCACGATCACGGTGACGGGCCGGCGCATCGCGGATCGGACAATCCGGGCGCCTCCGCGTCCCGCCGACACCCGCGCGAGCATCGAGCCATCAACATCCATCGAATGAGTATCCTTCCACCGTCGTCAACGAGGATCGAGGCGCTTACTTTTCAGAGCCTGCCGGCTGCACCGTTACGTCCATGATCCCCGGGCCTTCCCACGCCCAGCGGTCATCCGTGACCCAGCGAAGGGCGGCGAGCATCCCCGCGTATTCACAGGCGCAGCACAAGAGTTCTTCATGGCTGCACGTCCCGATCGACTGGCCGAAAACGCTGATCGGCGTCGCCAGCGCCAATTCGTGTTCTCGACGGAAGTCGGCGTCATGGGCCGCATTCGGATCGTGCCGCCACCGCTGCTCGTGGCGAAGCCGCCAGAGACCGCGTTGAACCTCCTCCAGCTTTTCGTAAACGTGCATGGGACATCGAATCGTTTGGTCGGCAGACAGGGGATCGAAGCAAATCGGCGTCTGCGGATTCACGTGCGGGAAGAGCCAACATAGCGCGGTGAATTCGCCCCAGACCTGCCGGAGCCGCAGGGCGACTTCTTCCAACGAGTAGTCCTTAATCACGTGACGGTCGATTAGAGTCTCGCGCATCTTCCGCACCGGCCCCGGAGGCGGGGTCCGGATGTCATGTGCATCGCTGCCCTGCCCCGACCGCTTGCACCATGCAACGCGCAAAGCAACTAAATTTGCCTGGACGGCGTGCGCGGCGGCGGCGATCTCGTCGATCCCGCGCGGACAAAGCGCCGACAATACCTCTGGCGTCAACATGGCGGCATTGTACGAAGGATCGTGGGTCGGTAACCGCCGTTATCATCTTTAGGGGTCGAGACGACCTGACCGGTCTCAAAACGCGATCATGCCTACCAACTACCCATTAATTCACTTGATGGGGTGAGACACAAAAGAGGATGTCCCTAGCACTTTTTTTTCGCAAACCTTTGTTTCAGCCGTGGTTGGAACTCCAACTCATCCCAGTTGTTTTCCGATATTTCATCTCTCATGACACTATGGTCGTCGGTGACATCGACGGAAAGGCATCGATAGTGCCGACCCCCCTGAACGTGCGTACCGTGTGCTGACACCCGATATGTAGGCGATGACCCACCCAAAGCGTCGGCGAAATCATCTCGGCAGAAAAATGCATAAGACCCGCTAGGGGAGGAATAGCCCAAAAAACCCATATTTTGTGGATGTCTGAGCCGGTGCTTCAATCGACTACTCCTAGTTCTCGTTCCATACCAGGCTCATCAGGCCCTACGGCGTTGAAAGCGGGTTTTCGGGTTTCGTTTGTAGGGTCTGGGTCTATTTATCGTCTTTTTTCTGACCGATAGCACTTGACTGGGATTCAGGCATTCGGGTACGATAAGCAATGCCGTATAGAGCGGCGAGCCAAACCCGGAAGAAGAAGCCTTATCCCCGAAAAAGTTGTTTTTTTGCGGACAGAGCACTTTGCGCACCGCCGTCGGTGACCACCAAACCGTCCAGGTTTGTCCTCATGGGGGGGCAATACATCCGGTGGCTGCGTCATAGAAAGTAAGTTTTGGTTTTGTGTTTAGCCTAGACCCCCTTTCGCGGCGGCCCGGGCTGAGAATAAAAATGTCGAGCCAGACTTATCGAACGGATAAGTCAAGGAAGGAGCTAGGATCGATGACCAAGCGAAACACGTTGGCAGCCTTTGCGGGGCTTTGCGCCTGCATGTGTTGGGCCTTCACGACCGCGATGGCGGAAAATCCGTCTGCCGTCAGGGCGGCGCCCTCAAGGAAGGGCATGACCAACAACGGCGGGAAGCCATTTGTGCGTGGTACGTCCGTTGTCAATGACAAGTCTCAGCCCGTGGACACACGCGATCTTAGCTTCAACCAGGGAGACATTCAACCCATCGAGGTGAAGGCCCTTCCGGTCAATCCCTCGCCCGTCGGTTCCGACCACTTGGACGCCGGTGTTCGGGGCACGCCTCCGCCCTGTGCCTTTCTGCCGTGCGATGACATCTACCTCAATGAGGGCGTCACGGGCATCTTCGGATTCGGCGATCCGGATGGCGTTCCGTCCTGCGACGACGTCAGCATGGCCGGCACGAATCGTTTTTTGTGTTCCGTAGCGGTCGTCATTGGCGGCGTGTCCGGCAGCGGACTTCCGGCAACCGTGACGCTGGACCTTCACACGGGCAACATAACGCCCAATTGCCCCGATGATCCGCCAAGTTCACCGATTGTGTACACCGCGACGAAGAACTTCACGTTGATTAACGGGCCCGGCACCGTCAGGTTCGACATCGAGCCGCCGATCCTCGTGGGCGAAGACTTCCTATGGGTTTGTCTGACGTCAACGAACAACGACGCGGCGTGGGGCATCGCCGGAAGGGCGGAAACCGGCTCGACGCTGGACAGTTTCCTTATCCCCAACGGCAACGGAACCTGCGGCGGCGGCGACTATTTCTTCTTTGGCGGCAATCCCTATGCCGGATTTGCGATCGAAATCAAGGCCAACCCCGGCCCTCCGGGCGCGTGTTGTAATCGCGACGTGGATCCGGCGGTGTGCACGGACGCCGTGTTGCGCGCGAATTGCGTGAACAATATTGTCAACTTTTGGAAAGAAGGACTCTGTGCCGATTTCGGCAATACGAACCCCATCTGTACGGCCTGTCTCACGGTCGCCGGCGCTTGCAGCGGCGCGACCGCCGATGCTGAAGTCAATTGCTCCCCCGGTTATCAGGATACCTATAACAACGGCTGTTTTACCGGGGCCAACGTCGCCGGCAGCGTCAACTTCAATACAATCATCACCTGCGGTCAGTCGATCTGCGGCACGGCCGGCGACTTTCAGGCGTACTGCACGCAGGACGCCTCGTGCGGCAGCGGCGGCACCTGTAACCTCGGAGGCAATTTTTGCCAAGGCGAAACCACCGCCCGCGATCAAGACTGGTATAAACTTACTCTGACGCAGGACACCGATGTCACTTGGACGGTGACCGCCCGCTTCCCCTTTGAAATATCCCTGATGAACAACGGCGGCGACGGGCAGACCTGTACGGGCGCGACGCGGCAAATCGTCGCCGGCAAAGCCTGCGAAACCAAGATCATTACCGAGTGTCTGCCTGACGGCGACTGGTGGCTCCGCTTCCGGCCGGGCACCTTCGTCGGCGTACCTTGTGATGCCAAGTATCGCGTCAGCGTTGCCTGTGGGGCCTGTTCCTTGCCGCACGGCGCCTGCTGCGATGCGACGCCGGCCGGTTGTACCGAGCGGGCCGAAAAGGGTTGTACGCCGCGAGGCGGCACGTACAAGGGCGATGGTACGACCTGCGCCGTGGAAGGCGCGTCGTGTCCCGGTATTCCGCCCAACAACGATTGTCCCAATCATATTGATTTGACAGCGCTGTGCGTCATGAAGACGTTTGATACGTCGTTCGCGACGGATACGGACCTCGACAGCGCGGCCCCCAATCCCGACGTTCCCCCCACCTGTTCCATTGGCGCGCCTTCGGGGACTCAACCGGCGATGCGCGAGGATATCTTCTACACCTACAAGATCCCGACGAATTACCAGGGCCTGACGATGAGCACCGCCGTGTTGGTCATCAGCACCGTCGGCAGTTCGTTCGACGCTTTCGTCGCGGTCTATGGCGACACGGGGGCCGCGATCACGGATTGCAACGGGTTGTGCAGCCAACCGCAAATCGTCTGCAATAATGACATCCTGCGCATCACCACGAACCCCTTCGCCCTTAACATGGTGTCTCACATCAACCTGGATATTTCAACCGGCGATCCGGACACCTTTGGTTTTGGCGAATGCATTCTTATTCGCGTCGGTACGCCGACCGCGAATGCCGGCGGACCCGGCCAACTGAACATCGACCTGATTCCGACATCCCCGGGGCCTAACTTCAATGCGGACCCGGTGGCCGGTACGGGACGGTGCTGCTTCTGGGATGCGAATACCCAGACCGCGAGCTGCATGACCGCTTCGTCCGAGAGCACTTGCGTGAGTGTGGGCGGCTACCACCGCAAGCTAACCGACTTCTACGATGGCTCCACGATCTCCTTCGAACAGACCGCCGGCTGTTGCTCCGACCCCTGTCCGGGGGCCGGCGACGCTTGCTACACCGCGATCGCCTTGAATGCCGCCCTGGGCGGCAGTTCCGGCACGATCACGCGCGCCATTCGTGACGTGTTCTACATGGCTTACGTAGTTCCCAGCGGCGTCAACGGCCTCGTCATCGACGGTTGCGGAAGCTCGGGATTTTTCGATCCGCAAATCGCCGTCTATACGACGTTGAATACTGACAGCGGCGACTGCAATCTCGGCTCGCTCATCGTCACCAACGACGATTGCCAGGTCACGCAGACGACCGCGGGGCCCGCCTTACAGGTGGCGAGCTGCTTCGGCGGCCTCAACGCCACCAGCGCTCCCTGTCTGTGCGTCCCGGTCAACGCGGCCGGCGGTCCGCAGATGGGCCAGACCATCTACATCGCCTATGGCGGCCACCAAATCTTCAACGGCCTACAGGTTTTCCAGGGCTCGACGCGCGATGTCATCGACCCGGTTCCCAACGACCTCGGCGGCCCCGTTAACATGGTGTTGAATGTTAACGCGGTGGCACAGTGCTTCTCCTGCGTTGCGCCCTGTCCGGGCGGATCAACCAATGAAGGCGAAGCCATCTGTGAGGACACCAACAATCCAGGCACCGTTGACGCCATTGGGCCGCAGGACCTCTATGACGGCGGCTGTTTCTCCACCCCGCCGACCTTCAACGGTCCCACGATCACGTGCAGTACGACGCCGATACGCATTTGCGGCAAGGCGGGTAACTTCACGAATCCTTATCCGTGCGATTCCTCGGCGGATTGTCCGGGCAGTTTGGCGTGCACCGGTGCGGGCGGCTCCTGCAGCGGCACCCCCTACTTCAATCGCGACACGGACTGGTACCGGGTCGTCGTCTCGACTCCGTCCGTCATACGTTGGAAAGTAACGAGTGCAGAGTTCGCCCCCGAAATCGGCATCGTGGCCGACGTGGCGGGTGATTGCAGCAACGCCTTTTTCCTGGCGTTCGACGACCTTTCCTTCCCTTGTGAACCGCCGACTGGTACGACGAACACACTCGAAGTCACAGCTTCTGTTTGCGGCACGCCTGCGAATAGCGATCTGTCGTACTACCTCTACATCGCTCCGTCCGTCTTCGGCGGATTGGGCGAGGCGTCTTGTGACAGCAACTACGTGGCGGAAGTTTCCTGTGAGCCGTTTGTTCAGCTCGCGGACTGCTGCGTGGGCGATATGAACAACGACGGCAAGGTCAACGGAGGCGACATCCGCAAATGGATCGACACGCTCTTCTTCCCGCCCACCCGCTTCGACGAGTTCCAGGGCTGCTTTGCCCCGAACCTCTGCCGTGCGGACACTAGCGGAAACGGCCTGATCGATCCCGTAAACGACCTGAACACCTTCGTGAACCTGCTGGTCCAATCCAACAAGCCCACGTGTCCGACGGCCACGGTCGATTGCTTCGACCCGGCCTTTGGACAGCCGCCGGGCCCGCTGGAGTCGGGCGAAGTCGGCGCCGTCATGAGCGACCTGGATCTCACCAACGACTTCCGCGCGGCGGATTGCTTCTGCCCGTCTGAAAATGGACAAATCTCGTCGCTCTGCTGGTGGGGTGCCTATGTGGCCTTCTCGGGATCGAACTGCGGTCCGGAGCCCGACTGCTTCCAGGTCACCTTCTACGCCAAGGATAACGGCGAGTGCCCCGGCACCCGCATCTCGCCGCCGGGTTCACAGTACCTGGCGACAGTGGTGCGCACGGCTACGGGCGGCACGCTTTCGCCGACGGGCGTTCCCACGGATCCATCCGCGGACGAGTTCATTTACACGGCGACGCTGCCGATTCCGATGACCGTCACCGCCGGCCAATGCCTCTGGCTCGAAATCGTCAACAACACGCCGCCGGGGACCGGCGGGAGCGATTGCAAGTGGTTCTGGGAGACGTCGCCGTTCGGCGATACCCGCCATGCGGAGATTGACATCACTCCCGCGACCGGCGACCTGCCCACGGTTTATACTTCTTGCACCGATGCGAATCATCCGGCGATCGACATGGCCTTCAACGTCGGTGTGCATATCGACAAGGAAGGCTGCGGCAAGCCGACGGGTCGGTGCTGCTACGACGCCGCCCCGCTGGGCGTGATCGATTGCATCGTGACCACGCTGGAGCGCTGCCAAGCCCTCTTCTTCGGCGAATGGGTCGTCGGCGGGAGCTGTCCGCCGAGCCCGGCCTGTATCCTCGGACGCTGCTGCTACGCGGACTTGGCCAACGCGCCGCAGTGCGTGATCACATTGCAGTCGACGTGCAACAATCTGGATCAGACCTCGCCGCAGATCTCGACGCGGCCGGGTCTGTTCACCGCCGGCATTTCGAGTTGTGGCACTAGCCCGTGCCCGACCGGTCGGTGCTGCGTCGGCAACCCCCCCGCATGCACGGCCGGCGTGACGGAAGCCGTTTGTCTGGCCCAAGGCGGCGCCTGGCTCTCAGGCGGAAACTGCGCCGCCACCCCGCCCTGTCCGTCGGCGATCTGCGACGTCAACAGCCGCTGCCAGTTGCCTCACGTCGTCGCCAACGTCCAGCAGGGCGGATACGTGAGCGATGCTGACAATGCGACCTTCATGGCCGACGACTTCCGACCCAGTGGAAACGGGACCGTCAACCAAATCTGCTGGCGCGGTTTCCACTCGTCGAACGGCTGCGATGGAGGTGTCGGTAGCGCCGAAACCTTTAACGTGAAGTTCTATAAAGCGGTGGCCGGTAACAGCCTCCCCGACCTCACGCAAGTGGTCGGCACCTACACCGGCCAGACGCCGACCAAGAGCATTCCGGTGCCCAACGAGGCCTCATCACTGGGCAGCCAGCAGTACAAATATGAGCTGTTCCTGTCTCCAACGTTGGCCGTCAGCTCCGGCCAGTGCTACTGGCTCGAGATCCAGAACACGACCGTTAATGCAAGCTGCGTCTGGCTATGGGCCACCGCCGCCCCGAGCGACAGCCCCAACAAACGGGCGGCGATCCGCAATACGGGCGGCAGCGCCTTTACCTATCAAAACGTGGATCGCGACCAAGCGTTCTGCGTGGGCCCGGTCGTCATCGGCGCCACGGCTTGTTCCTATACCCCTCCAGCGCCGAGCAACAACGCCTGTGCATCCGCCATCACGATCCTGTCCAATACTCCCACGATCGGTACATTGATCGGCTCGACCATAGACGGGTCGGCGTCGATTAGTGCGTCATGCAGCACGATCAGCGCCAACGGCGGCGACGTCTGGTACCGATACACGTCTAACGCGTTCGATCAAACCCTGACCGTCTCGACCTGTGGGATTCGGACGACGTTTGACTCGATGGTTTCGATACACAAAACGATGCCCGACGTACCGGTCGAGTGTCCGGGAAGTAGCTCGACGATCGTACTCGTAGGCCAGTCTTGCGACGACGAGGGCTGCACCTCCGGTCTGGGAACGCAGCAGCTCTTCTTCCCCAACAAGCAGGGTCGAAGGGTCTCCAATACCAACGCGATCGATCCGAACAAGACGTATATCATTCGCATCAACGGAAAGGACACCACGCCTCACTCCGGCGGCTCGAAGGGTGTGTTCACCCTTACCGTGACGCAGCCCTAGCGCGGTTCGTTCGACAGTTTGCTTGATTCCCATCGGTCTCCGGAGCGACATGCTCCGGAGACCGATGTTTTTTACCGGCCTAACAGCGGCGCAGGCGCCTGTAAGATGGGCGTGATGACTCCTTGTCTGAAGCCGGTTGCGGGCGGCGTCGAAATACGGCTCAAGATCGTTCCCGGTGCGTCGCGGAGTCGGATCGACGGACTCTATGGAGATTCGCTGAAGATCCGCGTGGCCGCTCCTCCGGAGCGCGGCAAGGCTAACGACGCCGTCGTCTCGCTTCTCGCAGATCTCTTGGGCCTGAGCACTGGAAATGTGACGGTCATCGCCGGACTGACATCGCCTCGAAAAGTCGTGCGGATTTTCCAGCGTACGCCGGCACAGATCGAGCAAGCACTGGGGCTGAAATAAGTCGATCTGCCGGTACCCGTCTTACGGCTTTTGGAGGGACGGAGGCGATCCGCCGCCAAGTTGCTCGTGCACCAGCAGATTATTGTGGATGATCAGCCGGCCTTTGAAGAAACTAATCGTCCCTTCGCCCCCGTTCGCCTTCCATGACTCCGGTTGAATGTGTGACGTGATCGTCTCGATCAGACGTTGGGCCTGTTCTTCCGTTTTTTGGTCTTGTTCGCTGCCGCCTGGACGGATCAGGCTCAATCCTCTTGCCGAGCCCCCGTTGGGGGGATTGATCTTACCGCCCGTGAAGTGCGGCACGGTCAGCAGGAGGTCCTGTACGTCGTAGGTTCGCGTGACAAGTTCGCGGAAGAGATCCCGCACGGTGGAGAGGATGAGCGTATTGTCGTCCGCCTTTGCGGCGAGTCGTACGGCGGGATCGTCGCGCTGGAGCTGATCCAAGACGAGTTCGATGAGCTTTCGGAGCGGTACATTCTTGAGCCGCAATGTGATGGGCTGTTCGCGTCGGACGCCGACGTCTTCGAGCAGTTTCCATCGCACGACGACCGTCGCCTGTGTGGTGCGTTCGAGCCATTCGACGAAATCCTCGAACGGCATCTCCTTGAAATCCGCGTTTTTAACGACCTTACGCATCGCCTGAACGGCGAGGTTGCGCGGGATGGACCAATCATCTTCTGACGGGCGACTTGTAGGCGGCGAGGATCGGTTCTTCGGCCGCGTTGGAGGGGCGAATGCCGCCGATGTGGCGACGATCGCCAGCGTCAGCATCATGATCCCGCATCGATGCTTCATGACGTCAGTCCCTTCGTGGCGATTTTTCGGGATCGACCGACCAAATCCCGTTGGGTGAACGAATCAAATCCAAAACCTTCCCCCGGACGCCTGTGATCTGGATTCCCTGTTTGTCGATCTGGAGATTCCACGGCCCTCGCCTCGGAGCGCCGTCCGGCAGCTTTGTGAGGTCGAGCGTCAGCCGCGTCACGTTTTGAGTCACGACTTGCAGCCGGTCGC
>CAYMXF010000085.1:7771-11603 GCA_964393935.1 uncultured Planctomycetaceae bacterium | reverse complement strand
ACGGACGTCTTGGTCTTCGCCGGAAGGTCGAGCGCGACGGCCGATGGTCGCAGCGCCGTCGAGATCAGAAGATCGCCCGTCGGATGCGGGTGCTTGTCTTTCCGGCGGCGCTGCGGGAGCGATGCGAGGTTGGCCTCGATCCAGTTCCAGACCACGCTCGCGCGGAATTGCCAGACGCCTTTGACGAGCATCGCGGGGAGGATGCGCTTCTCGGCCATGCGGATGACTTCGCGCGTGGAGACGTGCAGGCTCTCGGCCACTTGCTTTACGCCCATCAACGAACGCGGCATGGTGGAGGCCTCGGAGACGATTTTGGTCGGCCGACGGGGGCCGATTATTCTATCGTCAGGCGGGGCTTGGGACCGGCGGTGGCGATGCGGATCGCCGCTTGGCCCGTCAGGAGGCGATCCAGAAGGGTGCCGACGAAGTCGCGGCGCCAGCCGTTTTGCAAGGCGATGGGCTCGGTGCTCGCGGCTGGGCGGACGATGGAATGGACGCAGGCCCGCAGTTCCTCCTTGTTGACCAGGAGCGCGTAGGCGACGCCGTTGTGTTGGCAGTGGTCGCGAAGGACAGCGCTAAGGAGCGTGACGATCGCATCTTCATCGCGGTCACGATCGTCTTCTTGGGCCGCGGGCCACTCATCGGGCGGGGAAGACTTGGCTTTCGCGATGACGGCGGCGAGGGACTCCAGATCGGCGTTGGAAAGGTTCATGCCGCGAAGCGTCCGCATCCGGCCGGGCTCCGTCCAGCCGCGTCGCGCCAGCTCGACGAGCAGATGATCGCGGAGGACCGTCCGCGCCGGGCGGTTGAATTTCTTGGCCATTCGTTCGCGTTCTTCCAGGAGTGCGTCGGCGATGGCGAGTTCGTTTCGCTTGAGCGACGACAAGCCGCGCAGCCGATGCAACTGTCGCGGGCCGGCGGCCTCGAAGATCGCGGGCTCGCAGATCGCCGCGCACTCTTCGGCGACCCATGACCATCGGCCCTTCGATTCGAGCCGTTGGCGCATGTGGGCGTACATCGCCGGCAAGTGGATGACGTCCTCGAACGCATAAGCGAGCTGTTCGTCGTTGAGGGGCCGGCGTCGCCAGTCGGTCAGCGTCTGCGACTTGTGCATTTTCGCGCCGAGGGTCTCGCGGACGAGCCGCGATAGGGCCGTGGGGTAACCCAGGCCCATGAACCCGGCGGCGATTTGGAGGTCCGTAATGGCGGCGGGCGGGCGGCCGAGGGCTTTCCAGCACAAGGCCAGGTCTTCGCTGCCCGCGTGGACGATTTTTTGGATGGAAGGATCGGCGACGATTTCCCAAAAAAGGAGGACGTCCAAGCCGGAGAGTGGATCGACGATCGCCTGGAACGAATCCGTGGCAACCTGGATCAGGCAGACCTGCGGCTGGTAGGTGTCTTCGCCGACGAATTCGGTGTCGAACGCAAAACACGGAGCCTCGGCAACGCGCCGGCAGAGATCGGAGAGGCCCTCTTGCGAGGTGATGACTCGATCGTGTGAACCGTCGGACATGCTAAGTGGACCATCCTCCGCCGTGACAGGTCGCATGGCCGCCGATCATACGTCCGGCCCTATCGTTGGATTTTGCCCGAGGAGTGTAACGCGGAGATGGAGGGAGGAGAAGAGGCGTTCGTTGGGATCAGCGTCGGCGTCGCGGTCGTCGGACGAACAGCAAGGCGCCGGCAAGAAGCGAGAGCGTGGCCGGCTCGGGTGTGTAGTGGTACTCGACCTCGATATCGGCCCCGACTTGCATGTTGATCTGTGCATTGGACGAACCAGCGTTGCTGTAGATGTCGTACGTCCCGGTCCCGTTGACGCTGAAACCGCCTGGTAGGTTGCCACCGCCGGTGAAGTTGGGGAAGCCGGCGTCCAGAGAGTTGAAGGCAACGTTGGCCAGCAGCGCTGCGCGAGGATTCGTAGGTTGGAAGGTAAACGTCGCGGTGTCTGGGCCGACGAATGAGAACAAGGGGCCATGATCCCAAGGCCCGACCATTTGCGTCGTCGGCGGAATGGACTCGCTGTGGCTGGTGAAATTAAGCACGGGTGCGAAAAACGCCGGCGGTTGCACCGATACGGTTTCCGTCGCGTTGACCGTGATGAACGGGCTCGAACTCGTGCTATTCTCGACCTTGATGAGAGCGTCATAGCTCGCGGTGATTCGAACGACGGCGAAGCAGAGCGTACCGAGCGTCGGGTTGAATTGCGGGATCTGGACAAGTTGAGGCGAACCGAAGTCGACGAACTTCGGCGCGACGGAACCCGTCTGTGCCTGGACGAGCGTCGCGACGCAGCCGGCGCGGACTTTCTCCGCCGATGACGCGATCGCCACCGGACAAACCGCCAGAAACCACATGACACAAATCGAACGCCTTCTCACCACGACTCCGATCAAAAGTGCGGGTACACTCTGCACCCTAGGGATTGGGCGCACTCCAAGCGCACCTACTGCGCGGTCTGTGCCACGCACCTAGCGTACTATTCTACGGCCCGCACAATCTCGTAGTCAATGGTATTAGCGCACAACGGTGTGCTGTATAACTATGTAATTAAAGGAGTTACGGCCGTGCCTGTATGCACAAGTCGTCATCAATTAAGATAAAAAGTCATGTCGCATCTGTTTTAGTGGGAGCGTTTTTCTAGGCGTTGGCGGCATTTTTTGGGTGTTTGGACGCGGTGAAGCAGGGTACCTATCGGCTCTGGCCTTCAGGGGTTACGGATTTCGGTTGTGGATCGGAAGGGTCGTTTGTCGGTCATTTCTCACGGCTTTCCCTATCGTATCGGTCCTTCTAGCATGGAAGGCTGAGATGAGGAGGTGGGCGGGTTTGGACGCACACCGGATGGAAACGGAGGGCGCATGATGGAAGGCGAAAAATACCCTTGCGGAACGCCGCGGCCTGGGAAATCGAGCGCGGCACAAGGCTCAGGCACGCCGGCTCAGGGTACGCCGCGACAACAGGAGCTTCTCGCCGGGCGGCAAGTTGAGCCGATCCGCCTCAAGGGCAACGAGAACATCGCCGACCTCGTGGATCATTGCTACGGCGGCAGCGGGTTTAACGGGCGACGGCTTGCTGAAGCGTGTGAGCTTTATTCGCGCATGTTGAAAGCAGGCGCCACGGTCGGCATGACCATCAGCGGAGCGATGACGCCGATCGGCATGCAGGGCGTCTTCATCGATCTGATGCAGGCCGGGTTCGTCGATTGGATCGTCTCCACTGGCGCGAACCTGTATCACGATCTGCATCGTGCGTTCGACTGTCCTGTCTCGCAAGGACATTGGGCGACGGACGACAACGAACTGGCGGAGGTGGGAGTCGCGCGGATTTACGATACTTACATCGGCGAGGACAGCACGCTCATCGCAACGGATAAGGTGATCCTGGAGGCCGTTCGCCGGATCGAGCGCAAAGGGGCGATGTCCACCGCCGAGTTTCATTGGGAACTCGGCCGGGTCCTCGCCAAGATGGCGCCGCATCCCGAGAAATCGATGTTGATCGCGGCGCACCGGTTGGACGTGCCGGTTTATACCTCGAGCCCCGGCGACAGCTCCATCGGGATGAACCTCGTCGTTCCGCAGCTTTTTGGCGAGGCGATTCTTCTGGACCCGGTGAAGGACGTGATCGAGACGGCGGCGCTGGTCCGGGCGGCGAAGGAAAACGGCGTCATCCACGTGGGCGGCGGAAGCCCGAAGAACTTCTACTTGCAGACGCAGCCGACGTTGCACCAGATTCTTGCGGATGAGCATGGCGGCGGGCACGAATATTTTATCCAGCTTACGACGGATGCCCCGCATTGGGGCGGGCTTTCCGGCGCGACGCCGAGCGAGGCAAGGAG
>CAYMXF010000085.1:5200-7671 GCA_964393935.1 uncultured Planctomycetaceae bacterium | reverse complement strand
CCGGCGGCCGGGCCGCAGTCGCAGATGGCGCAGAACCTCGTGCTGTCGTGGCTGGCCGGGTCGCGCATCCTCGAACTGAAGACGGTGCAGATCAATGACCGGCTGAAGATCGGCCGGCCGTGCATCGACGCGATGAACGTCGGCTACAACATCGAGTGGTCGCAGGAGCTGCGGATCGCCGAGGCGCTGCGCGAGTACGTCGCCGGGGCGATGCTCATTCACATGCTTATTCACGGCGGGATCATCCCCGATTCGCCGATCACGTCGCACGCGACCGAGACGATCTACGACATGAGCGTCGGGTACGACATGGCGGGGATTTCGTCCGCGCCGGTGCGGTCGTTCATCGAACAGATGAAGGATGCGCGGATGGAAGTCGAACGTCTGCGGGCGGAGATTCCGCGGGAATTGGGCCGCCTTAGAGATTTGGATTATCCGGCGCACCTGTCACGGAGCATCACACTTTCGACGTTTCATGGATGCCCGGCGGACGAGATTGAGAAGATTTGCACGTTCCTCCTGTGCGAGATGGACTGCGACGTGGTGGTCAAGATGAATCCGCCGATGTTGGGTAAGGAGCGGCTGGAGAAGTTGCTGCACGACGTGATGGGCTACACCGAATTGCGGGTGAATCAGGCGGCGTACACCAGCGGGTTGCAATTCCAAGAAGGCGTCGAGCTTTGTGGGCGGCTGACGCCGTTGGCGGTGTCGCGCGGGCGGGGGTTTGGCGTCAAGTTTTCCAATACGTTGGAGGTGGAGAACCATCGCACGTTCTTTACGCCGGACAATAAGATTCAGTATCTCTCCGGACAGCCGCTGCACGTCATCACGCTGACGCTGGCTGAGGAGTTTCGAAAGGCGGTGGGGCGGGAGTTGCTGTTTACGTTTAGTGCGGGCGTCGATCGACAGAACTTCGCCAACGCGGTGGCGTGCGGGTTCTGTCCGGTCACGACTTGTACCGATCTCTTGCGGCCAGGCGGATATGGTCGGCTGCCGCCGTATCTGACGACGCTGGCGGCGGAGATGCGGAGGGTGGGGGCGGGGAGCATTGACGAATTTGTCGCGAGAGCGAGGGTGGGGGCGTCAATAGCGAATGGCGAATGGCGAATAGCGAAAGAGGAATCGGCGGCAAGGAATCTCACGATCATCGCCGAAGAGACTCGCCAAGATCCGCGGTATTACGCGGCTGCCAACCGCAAGGAGCCCAAGCGGATCGATTCACATCTTGAGACGTTTGATTGCATCACCTGCGACAAGTGCCTGCCGGTGTGTCCGAACGCCGCGAATTTCATCTATACATGTGAACCACAGCGAATCACTTTTTTTGACTTGGTGGTTGTGAAGGGGGAGTTGCAGCCTGCCGAACGGCATGAGATTGTCGTGGAGAAGAACGCGCAGATCGCCAACTTCGCTGATTTTTGCAACGACTGCGGGAATTGCGATACGTTCTGCCCGGAGTACGACGGGCCGTTTATCAAGAAGCCGAACTTTTTCGGGAGCTTTGGGTCGTGGTCGGCGTTCGAGAATCGCGACGGTTTTTTCATCGACGTAACCGGTGCGGCGCCTCGGATGCACGGGCGTATCAAAGGGCGAAAGTATCTGTTGGAGCGGGAAACGGGCTGGGAAGGCTACCGCTTTGAAGACGGCGAGGTGTGCTTGTTCCTTCGGGAATCCGATCATTCCGTCGAGCGCTGGTTCGCCTTCGGCCCGCACGATGCGACGGGCTCAGTTGTGAACATGACGGCGTACCACACGATGCGAATTCTTCTCGCGTCGCTATTCCGTACGGACCGTATTCATCAGGTCAACGTCGGTCTCGCGGCCACTCAGCGTTAATTCGTCAACTTGCTTTCAAACGTGAAAGCCGAAGGGCAGTGAGGTGCGAGCTTGCAGTGGTCGCAAGCGGGTTTGCGGGCAGAGCAGACTTGGCGGCCGTGCGAGATGAGGGCGTGGCCGAGGAAGGTCCAGTCGTCGCGGGGGAAGACCTCCATTAAATCCTGCTCGATCTTGACGGCGTCCTTGTCATCGCGGGATCGCCACGTCAATTGGAGCCGATGCGACAGGCGGCCGATGTGCGTGTCCACGACGACGCCTACGTTTTTCTTGAACCACGTGCCGAGAATCACGTTGGCCGTTTTGCGGGCGACGCCGGGGATTTCGAGAAGCTCGTCCATCGTCGAGGGGACCTTGTCGCCGAATCGCTCGGTGATGACGCGTCCGGCGCCGATCAGGTTCTTGGCCTTGTTGCGATAGAAGCCGGTGGATTTGATGAGCCCTTCGAGTTCTTCGGGCTTGGCCTTCGCGAAGTCGCGGGCCGTTTTGTATTTACGGTAAACATCAGGCGTGACCTTGTTGACGCGAACGTCCGTGCATTGCGCGGAGAGGACCGTCGCGACGAGGAGTTCGAGCGCGGAAGTACGGTCGAGAGCGCAGTCCGCCTCGGGGTAGAGTTGATGGAGGGTCTTGAGGAT
>CAYMXF010000085.1:1760-5100 GCA_964393935.1 uncultured Planctomycetaceae bacterium | reverse complement strand
CGGCAGGCCTCGAAGGCGTCGGCGCGATGCGCGGCAGCGACGACGACAAGGATGGATGTCTCGCCCAGTTCCAGCCGGCCGAGCCGGTGAACGACGATGGCATCCAGGATGGCGAAGCTTTTCATCGCTCGCTGCCGGAGGGATTCCAGTTGCTCGGAAGCCATTGCGTCGTAGGCGTCGTATTCAAGGGCGACGAGTCGACGACCGTCGCTGGTTTCAGCGCGGACCGTGCCGGCGAAAGTCGCCAGAGCGCCCGCGTCGTTTTTTCGGAGCTGCGCCATGAGTTCCGCTTCGTTGATGACGTCGCGCGTAAGACAGGTCCGCGAGTCCGGGGCGCCGCCGGAGACGGGCGGGATGACGGCGATCTCGTCGCCTTCTTTTAGTACATGATCGAGGGCGACATACGCGCGGTTCACGGCCAGTCGGATACCAAGGGCCTTGCCCAGACGAGGGTATGCCTCTGACAGACGGCCGGCGACCGCCCCGACTGATTCACCGGGAGAGATTTCCAACGTGGTTGAGTCCTTGCCGGCGGAATCTCTTGCTGGGCCGAAGAATTTGATTGTGACAGTTGCCATCATAACGAAATCAAAAAAACCAATGCGACTCTACGGCGGCAACCGTGGAGTATCAAGACGTTGCCGCATAGCGATAAGGATTCGCCTTCCCCACTGCTGAAGCGTTGGGCCACACCTCCTGTAAGACGTGGTCATGGCTCGTTGTCGAGCTTGAGTTGGTTCACATTGTTTTGAAGCCACTGGGCTTTTCGGATGAGCGTCTGGAGAAAGAGGAAGCCATCCAGCCCGGCGAAAGTGCCCGACTTCAAGATGCGGGGGACGGTTTGGGCGATGAGTGCTTCTTGCATGAGAAAGGGGACGACGCCGAGTTCGGCCTGTGAAAGGACGTTCATCTGGTCGTAGCCGCGAAGGAACCGTATGGCGCGAACGGTGTCGGTGCGGTCCTCCCATGTGGTCACGTCTCGGCCGCCGGTGGTCATGGAGAACTGCAAGCAGCCATTGGCGACGTCCACGACGCGCGACGCGACGCGGGCGGCGTCATAGTCGATGACGGCGGCGACATGGCCCCGATCGAAGATCATGTTTCCGGGGTGCCAATCGGAATGGACGATCTGCGTTTGCCACTGGGGCATGCCCATTTCGTTGACCGTTCGGGCGGCCGATGCGTATGCGTTTCGCACGAGAGTGATGACCTGCTGGACCTCGCGCTCGCGGCCCGCGGCGGACGGGATCTTGGCGACGATCGGGGCCATGCGGCCGAAGGCGTCGTGTACGCCCTTGGCGTCGTGGTAGTGTCCCGGCGGCGGGTCCCACTCGGGGTGGTAATCCTGGACGAGTTTGTGATAGAGGCCGAGCGTTTTACCGGCTTCATAGGTGGCAAGGTATCCGCCGTCGTAGGGGACGCCTTCGATGAATTCGAAGATCTCGTAAATAGCGCCTTCGATCTTGAGCATGGAGTTATTGCTTTCCTTGGTGCCGATGAGGTGCGGCAGGGGAAAGTGCTTGTTGGCGAGGAAGTTTTGCAGGGCGTGGGCGAAGGCGACTTTGTAGGGGTCCTCCTTTCCGCGAGGACGTCGCTTAAGGAGGAAGCGTCCTTTCGTGCTCGTCACCATGACTTTGGCCGCGGCGTGCGAGCCCTTGGGGAATTCCACGATGTCGGTGACGAACCCCAAATCGTAGTGGCTCAGGACGATGGCCAGCTCGGCGGATGAAAATTGTTCACGAGGCGCCTTCATGATGATAGTGTAAGGGGCCGTGGGCGAAATAGAACACGAGCACGGTGGATTGACGATACGCATTCGGGGGGCGATAGTGCGGGAAAGCCGGGAAAGGATTTTTGTGGCGGAAATGGTGATGGGTCTGATTGGTGGAACGGGGCTGGGCCAAGCGCTGCTTCGCGAAGTGAAGGGTCAGGAGCGGCGGGCGAGTACGCCCTTCGGTGAGCCCAGCTCGGCGATCGTCCTGGCGGATTGGGAGGGCGCGAAGATCGCGTTCTTGCCTCGGCACGGTCCGGGCCACACTCTGCCTCCGACGGCGGTGCCGTACCGTGCGAACATTTACGCGCTCAAATCCGTCGGCGTCACGCACATCCTAGCGAGCGGGGCGACGGGCAGCCTTCGCGAGGAAATCCGCCCTCGCGATCTCGTCGTGGTCGATCAAGTGATCGATAAGACGACACGGCGGGCGTCCACTTTTTTCGACGAGCCGGGGATCGCCGCGCATGTCGAGTTTTCGGAGCCGTTCTGCCCGACGATGCGAAAGGCGATGCTCGAGGCGGGCGAGGCGCTCGATCTGACCCTTCACGACGGGGGGACGTACGTGTGCATGGAAGGACCGGCGTTTTCGACGGTGGCGGAGAGCCGGATGCACCGGTCGTGGGGCGGCGACCTTATCGGCATGACCTGCATGCCGGAGGCGAAGCTCGCGCGGGAGGCGGAGATTTGCTATGCGCTACTCGCTTTGCCGACGGACTACGACTGTTGGCGGCCGCATGATCCGAATGTGGACAAGCGAGCGCTGCTTGCGGAAATCTTCGACAACATGGAGGCGGCGACGGAGAACTCTATTAAGTTGATCCGATCGGTCGTCCGCGCCATGGCGGGGTCTGGGCCGTCGGCCTGTGCCTGTCAGTCGGCGCTCGAGTTCGCGATCTGGACGAATAAGAAACAGGCGTCGCCTGCCGCCGTCTCGCGATTGGGGCCGATTGTCTCTCGCTACTTCGCTTCATGAACCCACCCCCTCCGAACGTGACGACGCGCTCCACGACCGACCGGGTGTTTTTGTTCGTCGGCTCGTTGGCCTATCTCGGGTATGTGCCGATCGCGTCGGGGACGATCGCCGTGGCGGTCGTGGGCGTGCCGAGTTATTGTCTGCTCGTCGGGGTCTTCAAACTGGTTCCGGCGGCCTATGTGACATGCACGGCGGCCTTGACGCTGCTCGCCGTGTGGGTCGCCGGTCGAACAGATCGCATCCTCGGCGAGCAGGATAGCTCGAAAAACGTCATCGACGAGATTCCCGGTTATTGGATCTCGCTGGTCGGGCTGCCGATGACGTGGCAGATGGTTGCAGCGGCGTTTTTTTTGGAGCGAGGGCTCGACATCGTGAAGCTCTGGCCGGCGAACTGGGTTGAAAGAAATTTGCCGGGCGGCTGGGGCGTCGTGTTGGACGACGTGGTGGCGGGGCTTTACACGTTGGCAATCCTGCATCTTGCAATGCGATTCGCACCGGCCTGGTTTGGACTTGTCGGGTAGGGGGATTTCGCGTGGAGATCGCCGAGGCCACGCGTTCCGTTGGCACGGCGCAGTCGCCCCTGATATGATCCA
>CAYMXF010000085.1:0-1660 GCA_964393935.1 uncultured Planctomycetaceae bacterium | reverse complement strand
CTTTGCCGCCCGGCGGTCAGACGCTTCGTCAAGCGTTTGAAGCGCTGGTCAACACGTTGAATGAGGCCGGCGTCCGATACGCCATCATTGGTGGGCTTGCGGTCATTCAACATACGCGAATTCGTACCACCGATGATATCGACGCGCTCCTGGCCGTGTCACAAGTCGCGATGCCGGGCTTATTCGAGCGCCTGCAACAGCGCGGTTTTGATATCGACCTTCAAAGGAACATCAAGGAATTACGCGATGGAGGCATTACGGCTATTCGGTTCGCGGATGTAATCGTGGATCTGATGCAGCCGGTGATCCCGGCCTATGCGCACGTCTTGGATCGCGCGATCAACGCCGATATCCTCGGGCAAAATGTTCGTGTCAGTTCGGCGGAAGGGCTCATCGTGATGAAGCTCGTCGCCATGCGTCCTCAAGACGAGACGGATGTGCAAGACCTCCTGGCCGCGTATGGCGGCAGGCTGGACTTGGATTTCATCCGTGGCGAGCTGGCAACATTCACCGAACCGGCCGATCCTCGACGGGTCCGCTTCGAGAATTGGGTTCGTCAGGCTGTCGTCGAAGGTTGAATCGATGGGGTAGAATCGCTGCTTCGGAATGAAGACTCAAAAAAAGAAAACCCGCTCCGTGTGAGCGAAGCGGGTGATCCCAACGTGAAGTCTTGTCTCCGCCGCAATGCCGGTCGAAGGCGGCTTTCTTGAACCCATTGCTAACAAGGTGGGTCGCTTCGCGGGAAGTCTGGACCTCTCCGAGATATCGGAGTACGCCCGGAAATCATGCACCGGCCGGCGCCCTGGGTTCATACGCATCGGTTCAAAAAATGCGTGCCTCCGTGATCGAACATGACAGGGACAAAACTCACTTTGCTTCTCTTTCATATCACATCGACGACGCAAAAGCAACACGCGGTGGATGATAAAGTGGAGAATTCGAGCGCCGTGAAAACGGCGCGCGGAAAAGCAACGCACGAATCAAGTCGGATGCTACTACTTACGACCCGCAGGCGCGGTCTCGAAGATGGACTGCGTTCGTAGGATTCGCCACTCGCCGGGGAAGGCGTGGTAGGCGTGGACGTGCAACTCCGTGTGACGCGTTTCGAAATCGATGAAGGAGAACGGCTCCAGACCGTTGGTGGTCCACTGGCTGTAAGGGACATAGAGTCCCTTTTGCTTGGCGTAGCGCACCAGATCGCGGTAGGTCGTGCGGAAGATGTGTTCGGTCATCTCCTCGACCTGGCTGCTGAAGATATACCGCATGTTGTCGCTGAAGCGGTATTGAAAATCCCGCTCGCCGCGGAAGCGGAATTGCGTGACGAGGTTTCGATCGGTGAGAAGATCGCTGGGGACCGCGGTCAGCTCCGTCACCATCGTCCCGTTGCTTTGGACGGTGACGAGGTGTGACAGGCCGATGATCCAGATGTCCGCCTGGAAGTTTCCGTACTTTATATGTTTATCGAGGTAGATGTGGAAGAGTTCCGGGTGCAGCGCGCGGCGGTAGAGGTAAAAATTCAGATCGGTGCTGCGCTGCTTTGTCAAACCAAGTTCCAACTGTGAATCCTTCGCCACGCGCTGTTCTCTTTCCAGCCGTTTATACGAGCGAGACGGCCGTTTCGCTCATTATATCTGCCTCTAAAGGGCCTTAGCAACGAAAT
>CAYMXF010000084.1:0-11692 GCA_964393935.1 uncultured Planctomycetaceae bacterium | reverse complement strand
TCAACGACATCTTCATGCACATGTGCTTCTCGAAGACGCCGGCGCTGTCGCCGACCGGCGACGCGCGACCGTTCGACGAAAACGCCGACGGGACGGTCCTCGGCGAAGGCATCGGCATGCTCGTCCTGAAACGATTGGACGACGCCCAACGCGACGGCGACCGAATCTACGCGGTCATTCGCGCGATGGGCACGTCCAGCGACGGGCGTTCGCAAAGCATCTACGCGCCGCACGCGGGCGGGCAGGCTCGCTGCATGCGTAATGCTTACGCGGCGGCGGGTTTTGGGCCGGACACGGTCGAATTGATCGAAGCCCACGGCACCGGCACGAAGGTCGGCGACGCCGCGGAGTTCGAGGCGCTCAAGACGGTCTTTCGAGAGGCGCGCAGCGATGGACGATGGTGCGCGCTCGGCTCGGTGAAATCGCAGATCGGACACACCAAGGCCGCCGCCGGCGCGGCGGGACTCATCAAGGCGGCGCTGGCTCTTTACCATCGCGCCTTGCCGCCGACGATCAAGATCAAGATGCCGAACCCCCATCTCGGCGTGGAAGAGAGCCCCTTCTATCTCAACACGGAAGTGCGGCCGTGGGTGGCGACGGAAATCCGTCCGCGGCGCGCCGGCGTCAGCTCCTTCGGCTTTGGCGGCAGCAACTTCCATGCCGTCTTGGAGGAACAACCCGCCGCCGTCCCGGAACCGGCGTGGGACGGCAGCGTGCAGATCATCGCGCTGTCTGCCGAATCGTTGGAAGGGCTTCGTGAATCGCTGGCCCAGTGGCGGTCGCTCGCGGCGGCTGATGGCTTCGATGCGGCACAGCTCGCCTATCGTGCCTCGGCTTCTCGACAAGCCTTTCGCAACACACACGCGCATCGGCTCGTTATCGTCGTCGAATCCGATGATGACCTCGCGGCGCTTCTGGCCACGGCCGAAGTAAAACTCTCGACCGGCATGGCACGCATTGAACAGGCCGCAAAGCGATCGGGAATCTTTTACGGAACTGGGAGCGCCGCCGGGAAGCTCGCGTTTCTCTTCCCCGGTCAAGGCAGTCAATACCTTGGGATGCTTCGGGAGATGGCATGCACCTTCACCGAATTGAACGCGACGTTGACGGAAGCCGCCTGTGACGCAAACTCCGAAGAACAAGCGCTGGCGGATTTGATCTACCCGCCGCCCGCCTTCACAGAGGAGGCAAGAACTCGACAGGCCAGCTTGCTTTCGCGGACTGAAAACGCCCAGCGCGCCTTGGGCGCGCTGGACCTCGGGATGGCCCGCGTCCTCGAACGATTCGGCGTGCGGCCGGACCTCGCGGCGGGTCATAGCTACGGCGAACTCGTCGCGCTCTGCATCGCGGGGCGCTACGACTCCGCCACGCTGCATCGCCTTAGCCGGCTTCGCGGCCGGCTCATGGCCGCCGGCGACGGCGATCGCGGCACGATGCTCGCCGTGCAATGGCCGTTGGAAAAGACCGAGCAACTCATCGAAGACGAAAAACTCGATGTCATTCTCGCCAATCGCAACAGTCCGACGCAAGGCGTGCTCTCCGGTCCGCGCGAAGAAATCGCCCGAGCCGCCGCCGCGTGCAAGGCCCAAGGCTTGCCGTGCCGGACGCTCGACGTTTCCGGCGCATTTCATAGCGCGTCGATGCACTCGGCGTTGACGCCGCTTCGAAACTCGCTGGAGGCCGTCACCTTCGCCGAAGGCCGATGCCCCGTTTACGCGAACAGCACCGGCGACGCCTATCCGACACAGGCCGCCGCCGCCAAGGACTTGCTTGCCCATCAACTCGTGCGGCCCGTCGATTTCGTAACGCAGATTGAGAAGATGTATGATGCCGGGGCGCGGACGTTTGTGGAGGTCGGCCCGAAGTCGGTGCTGACCGGTCTCGTCGGCGCGATCCTCGGGGACCGGCCTCATGCGGCGCTGGCGGTCGACGCCTCGGCCGGGCGCGGATCGGGGTTGGCGGACTTGGCGCGAGTGCTGGGTCACTCGGCGTCGCAGGGTTATTTCGTGGAGCTTTCGCACTGGGAGCGACCCGCCGTCGAGCCGCGCAAGCCGAAGATGGTCGTGCCACTGGTCGGGGCCAACTATCGAACCGCTGCCACAAAGAATATCGTGGCAAAGAAGAAGGTCAGCGGTCGTAAGGAACTGAGCCGCATCGAAGCCCCTCTGCCTGTCGGGATGCAACTCGACTCCGGTGACGAGACGGTCATGGTGGAAATGGATCGGAAGCTGGTATCGACCCAGGCGCGCGCGATGGCGGAGGAGCCGTCCGATTCAACGAACTCGCCTTCCGCTCCGATCGTTCCCCCGCCTCCGCGCGAGCCCCCTGTTTCCTCCGCGCCTCCCGCCCTACAGTCGCCCCCGGCACCACCACTCGCGCCGATCGCAATTGCCGCGCCGAATCAGAATCCAATGTTGACCGACGCCTTGCGCTTGATTCAGGAGGGCTTGCGCTCGATGCAGGCCCTGCAACAGCAGACCGCCGCGGCGCACGAACGATTCCTCCAAAGCCAGGAGCAAGCCCACCGAGCGATACAGTCGATGCTCGAAGGCCAGCAGCGGCTCGTCGCGCAATCGATGGGCTGGGTGATGCCTGCACCGACGACGGTCCCCGCCGAACCGCTTCCGCAATCCGCAATTGTTCCCGAACCAAAACGGATCGAGACTCTACCGACCAATTCCGCTCCTGCCGCCGACCAAATTGTTCCTGCCTCCCATTCCGAATTCCGAATTCCGAATTCCGAATTCTCAAACGTCGAATCCGTCGTCCTCGAAGTGGTCTGCGAGAAGACCGGCTACCCGCGCGAGATGATCAACCTCGACATGGACATCGAGGCCGACCTCGGCATCGACTCGATCAAGCGCGTGGAGATCGTCGCGGCAATCGAGGAGCGGATGCCCGGTCTGGCGAGCGTCAAGCCCGAGCAGATGGGCGGGCTTCGCACGCTTCGACAGATCGTCGACTTCATGGGCCCTTCCACCACCGTCGCGGTGGCCCGCCCGCCGAGTGCGCCGCTGCAACCGGCCATGACGACGCCCGCTCCTGCGACCGCCGTTCAGATCGACTTCGCCGGCACGCTCCTCTCGGTCGTCTCGCAACTGACGGGCTATCCGCAGGAGATGCTCAACCACGACATGGACCTCGAGGCCGACCTGGGCATCGACTCGATCAAGCGCGTCGAAATCCTCGCGGGCGTTGAGGCGAAGATTCCGAACCTCCCGCCGGTCAAACCGGAGAACATGGGCAGCCTGCGGACGCTGGGGCAGATCGTCGATTACTACGCGTCATCGTCGCCCATGCCAGCGCAGCAACCAGCGACGCCATCAGCGCCTACACCGACGACAACGAAGGCACAGAGCAAGACGTCGCGCGTGCAGCGAAGCGTTCTTCAGCTCATCGACCTACCGCCGGCGGACGATGCGGGATTGAACCTCACAAACGACCGCGAAGTTTGGATCACGGACGACGGATCAACGCTGTCTCATTCTGTCCGAAACTTGTTGCGACGACGCGGAATAAAGGCCGAGGTGTTGGCCGTTGATGAGATCATTCGCCGCGAAGGCGACGACCGTATCGGTGGGCTTGTCCTCCTTGCCGCGCCGCGACGATCCGCCGACGGACAGTGGACGCGCGAGTCGGAAGTCGCCCTGCGAAGCGCGTTCCTGGCCGCGAAGTCGGCCGCCGCCGGATTACCGGCCGCCGCGAAAAACGGTGACGCGATCTTCGCGACGATCAGCCGCATGGACGGCGCCTTCGGTCTGACCGGCGGCGGTTACGATCCGACGCAAGGCGGTCTCGCCGGTCTCGCCAAGACCGCCGCACAGGAATGGACGGACGTTCAGTGCCGGGCCATCGACGTCGCGGTGGATTGGGAAGATACCGCTACTGCCGCTGATGCGATCGTTCAAGAACTTTTCGCCGACGACCCCGTCGAGGTCGGATTGTCGCAGGGCCATCGCCGCGGTATCAAGATGGCGCCCGTTTCGGTCTCACCGGCCGCCGTCGAAATCCCGCCCGGCGACGTCTTCATCGTCACCGGCGGCGCACGCGGAGTGACGGCAGAGACGGCGGTGGAATTGGCTCGGACCCATCGGCCGACGCTCGTGATCCTCGGCCGATCGCCGCAACCCGCCGACGAACCTGGTTGGTTGCAAGCGCTGACACGCGAGGCCGAGATCAAGCAAGCGATCTTGCGTCACGAATTCAAAGGCCGACCGAATCCCAGCCCCGCGGAACTCAAGACCGCTTTCGAGCGATACATGGCCGCCCGCGAAATCCGGCGCAACCTCGCTCGGATTGCGGAAACCGGCGCGACGGTTCAATACGAATGCGTTGACGTCCGGCAAGCTTCGGCGCTCAAATCCGTCATCGAAAAAACCCGCCGAGATCGCGGACCGATCCGCGGGCTCATCCACGCCGCCGGCGTCTTGGAAGACCGACTGATCAAGGTCAAGACCGCCGAACAGTTTGACCGCGTCTTCGACACGAAGGTCGCGGGCCTGCGCAACCTGCTCGACGTCGTCGATCACAACGAACTTCGGCACGTCGTCTTGTTTTCCTCGGTCAGCGCTCGCTTCGGCAATACCGGTCAGGCCGATTACGCGATGGCCAACGAAGTGCTGAATAAGGCGGCGCGACGGCTTGCCAACCGATTGCCGAATTGCCGCGTCGTGTCGATCAATTGGGGACCGTGGGACGGCGGGATGGTGAGCCCGGCCCTGAAGCGCGAGTTTGAAAAGCGAGGCGTCGATCTGATCCCGCTGGAAGCAGGCGCGCGGTGTCTGGTCGAAGAACTGTCGTGCAAAGAGCAATCGATCGAAGTGGTCCTCGGCGCAGGGCTCGCTCCGCTCGACGCGCCCACCGTTCGATCGCGCCGCGGCAAACACGCTGCAAAGACAAACGACGACGGGCACATCGCCTTCGAACGGCGGCTGGACCAGTCTCGCCACGAATTCCTTCTCTCGCACGTCATCGGCGGTCATCCCGTTCTGCCGGTCGCAATGATGATGGAATGGCTCGCCCATGCGGCCCTGCACGCCAACCCCGGTCTCGTCCTTCACGGAATCGACGACTTGCGCGTCCTCAAGGGCGTCATTCTCCGCGACGAGCCGCTCACGCTAAAATTCTTCGCCGTGAAGGCCCGGCGTAGCGGCGACCTGTTCGAGGTCGATGTATCCGTGCGAAGCACTGAAGCGCGACTCGGCGACGTCCAACATGCGCGGGCGACCGTCGTCCTCGCGTTGCGGCTGCCCGCGCCGCCGGCCGAACGAATCGATGAATCCCTCGCCGAGAGGGCGTACCCCCGAACCATCGACGAGACCTACGCCGACGTTTTGTTCCACGGCGAGCACCTCGAAGGCATCCGAAGTATTCGCGGCTATGGCCCGCGCGGGATGATCGCGGAGTTGTCCGCCGCCCCGCCGCCGCGCGACTGGATGAGCGATCCGCTGCGCAGCGCCTGGCTCGCCGAACCGCTCGCGCTCGACGCCGCGTTTCAGATGGCGATCGTGTGGGGCCGCGAGGAGTTGGGCGCGCCGTCCTTGCCGTGCCACGTCGGCCGCTATCGGCAATACCGCCAGGCCTTTCCCGCCGAAGGCGTCGTCGCCGCGCTCGAAATCCGGCACGCCGCGGCGCACAAGGTCACGGCGGATGTCGGCTTCTTCGACGCCGCCGGCCGGCTCGTGGCGAAGATCGACGATTATGAATGCACGCCGGACGCCTCGCTCATTCCCGCTTTCCAGCGCCGCTCGACCGCCGGCGCGGTTTCTTAGAGTCGCCGCATGAATCGTGAACCGGCCATCGCCGTCGTGGGCATGGGGGGCATCTTTCCCGGCGCAACCGATCTGGCCGCGTTCTGGCGGAACATCGTCGCCGGCGTGGATACGACGCGCGACGTGCCGGCCCATCGGTGGATATTGGATCGTTCGCGGGCGCTGGCGGACGGCCCCGCGCCGGATCGCGTCTATTCGCTCCGTGGATGTTTCGTGGACGATTTTGTTCTCGACCCGGCGGGGTTGAACATCGACAAGGATCTTCTGGCCGCGCTCGATCCGCTCTATCACCTTGTATTGCACGCCGGTCGTACGGCCTTCGCGGATGCCGCGACGAGCGAGTTGGATCGACGGCGTGTCGGCGTCATCCTCGCCGCGATCGCTTTGCCGACGGACGCGTCCTCGGCGATCACGCGGGAAATCCTCGGACAGGCGTTCCAAGAGCGGTTGTTGCAACAGCCGGGAATCGCCGCGGAGCTTCGCACCCATCCGCTCAACAGCCGCGTCACGGGCCTTCCGGCGGCGCTCTTGGCCCAGGCCCTTCAACTCGGCGGCGGCAGCTACACGCTCGATGCCGCGTGTGCGTCGTCGCTCTACGCGCTCAAGCTCGCCTGCGACGAATTGCGCGAAGGGCGGGCCGACGCGATGCTCGCCGGAGGCGTATCGCGGCCGGAGTGTCTTTATACGCAGATGGGCTTCTCACAGCTTCGCGCGTTGTCCGCCTCTGGCCGATGTGCGCCCTTCGACGCCTCGTGCGACGGGCTCGTCGTCGGCGAAGGCGCGGGCGTCGTCATGCTCAAGCGTCTGGACGACGCCTTGCGCGACGGCGACCGCGTGTATGGCGTGATTCGCGGCATCGGCCTGTCCAACGACATCGGCGGCAGCCTGCTCGCCCCGGACTCGGAAGGACAACTCCGCGCGATGCGCGAAGCCTATGGAGAGGCCGGTTGGTCGCCGGACGACATCGACCTCATCGAGTGTCACGGGACCGGCACCCCAACCGGCGACGCGGTGGAGATCGGCAGCCTGCGTACGCTATGGCAAGGGTTACAGGGAACTGCCGCTCGCTGTCCCATCGGCTCGGTCAAGTCGATGATCGGCCACTTGCTCACCGGCGCAGGCGCGGCGGGACTGATTAAGGTCCTGCTCGCCATGCGGGAACAGACGTTGCCGCCGTCGGCGAACTACAAGGACGGCGGCCGCGTGATCCCGATGGAGGGCAGCCCTTTCCGCGTGCAGACGTCGCCCGCGCCGTGGCAACGTCGTGACGATGCGCCGCGCCGCGCGGCGATCAGCGCCTTCGGATTCGGCGGGATCAACGCCCATGTGCTCATGGAAGAATTCGTCCAAGGTAAACCTGTATCGCAAAGAAGCCCAGGGATTGCAATCCCTGGGCTTCGTCAGGACTCGCAGCAGATCGCCATCGTCGGCATGGCTACGCATTTCGGCGCCGCGCGATCATTGCGGCAGCTACAAGAAACCATGTTTGGAGGCGGCGAGACGGTCCACGAACGTCCGAATTCACGTTGGGAAGGAAGCGACGACATCGCGCGGCGGATGATCGGCGAACGTGGCGCACGCGGGGCGTATCTCGACGGCTGGTCGGTGCCGGTCGGAAAGTATCGCCTGCCGCCGACGGAGATCCCCGAAGTCCTCCCGCAACAGATGCTAATGATGGAGGTCGTCGCCGCGGCGCTGGAAGATGCGCGTCTGCCGCTGCGCGAGCGACGGCCGCGCGTCGGCGCGATCATCGGCATGGCCCTCGACTTCGGCACCACGAACTTCCACCTCCGCTGGTGGATCGAGGGCCGGGCCCGCCATTGGGCGGAGCAGTTGGGGCTCGACCTGGACGACGGCGAATTGGAGCGATGGATGGTCGCCCTCAAGGACGCCGCCGGACCTGCGCTCAACGCCGCGCGGACGGTCGGCGCGCTGGGCGGGATGATCGCCAGCCGGATCGCGCGGGAGTTTCAACTCGGCGGGCCGAGCTACGCCGTTTCCTGTGACGAGGCATCCGGTCTCCGCGCCGTGGAGATCGCCGCGCGGGCGCTGGCGCGAAATGAAATTGATGCGGCGATTGTCGGCGCGGTCGATCTGGCGGGCGACGTCCGCAACGTCGTCACGACGACGCTGCTCAAGCGCCTCAACAAGGGCGGCGAGGTTCACGATGAAATGATCGGAGAGGGCGCTGCGGCCGTCGTGCTCAAGCGCCTCGACGACGCGCGGGCGGCGGGCGATCGAATTTACGCCGTCATTTGCGGCGCGGGGGCCGCGGACGATCCATCCGCGCATGATTTCTCGTCGAAGATGACGCTCGGCCACACCGGGGCGGCCGAAGGCATGGCCTCGCTCGTCCAGGCGGCACTGTGTCTTTATCACGGGATTCTGCCGCCCAACATCGGCTCCGATTCGTCATCGTATTGGTGGCGGGATCGGATCGACGGTCCTCGCCGCGCCGCCGCCGAAGCGACGACCCTCGACGGCAAGTGCGTCCGCGTTATCCTCGAAGAGGCCGATCAAACCGCGAGCGCGTCAAATCCGAGTTTGGCGTCGACCTCGAGCCAAGATGCCCTCTTTGCGATTGAAGCTGATGACGTGAACGGGCTGTTGGCCGGAATCGACGAACTGTTGACGTTCGCCGCACAGCGCCCCCAAGACATCGTTGGACTCGCACGGCAATGGTTCCAACATCGCGGAATTAGGCGAAACCGACGCCTGGCTGCCTGTCTCGTTGCGGCATCGATGCAAGAACTAACCGATGCCTTGTCAACCGCGAGATCGGCGCTTTCGTCCAAACCCGACCAACCTCTCGACGGTCGCATGGGCGCGTTCTACAGCCCCGCGCCGCTCGGAGGCACCGGCCCACTCGCGTTCGTCTTTCCCGGCTCCGGCAATCACTTTCCCGAGATGGGCCGCGACATCGCGCTGCGGTGGCCGGAGATGGTGCGCTTGCTCGACCGCGAGTCTCAGCGGCTTCGCAGCCAGATGATTGACGGCCAGGCGCCGAGCGGCGAGTCAGACGGCGATGCGGACGTCCATCGCACGATCTTCCGACAGGTCTCCTATTGCATGATGATGAGCGACCTGCTCCGCCGACTTGGCATCGAACCGCAAAGCGTCATCGGCTACAGCCTCGGCGAATCGGCCGGGCTCTTCGCGCTACGGGCGTGGCGGGATCGCGACGAAATGCTTCAGCGAATGAGCCGCAGCCCGCTGTTCAAAACAGACCTGGCGGGGCCGTGCCGGGCGATCCGCGCCGCTTGGAACATTCCCGATGACCAATCAGTCGATTGGACCGCCGCAATCGTCGGTCGACCTGTAGAAGCCGTCCGCGAAGCGCTCGATGGCCTGAAGCATGCGCGGCTTCTGATCATCAACACGCCGAAGGAATGCGTCATCGGCGGCCTGCGAACGGATGTCGCAACCGTCGCTAGGCGACTGCGCTGTCGCGCCGTTCCGCTGGACGGCGTACCCACGGTTCACTTCGAGGCCGTGCGACAAGTCGAGGAGGCCTACCGCGAGTTGCACCTCCTGCCCACGACGCCGCCTGATGGTGTCCGCTTCTACAGCGCCGCCGCGGGCCGCGCCTACGACGTGACGCGGGCCAGCGCCGCCGAGTCGATCACCGCACAGGCCCTGCACGGCTTCGACTTCCCGGCGCTCATCCGCCAGGCCTACGCCGACGGCGTGCGGCTCTTTGTCGAGGTCGGCCCGCAGGCGTCCTGTACGCGAATGATCGGAAAAATCCTCGCGAGAGAGCCGCACTTCGCACGCTCCGCGTCGGCGCGCGGCGAAGAGGAAATCCACGGCATCTTCCAACTCGCCGCGGCGCTCATCGCGGAACGCGTACCGATCGATGTTTCATTCTTACTCGGTGCTGAGGAGAGCGAAGCCGTCTTAACCAAATCACCCTCACCCCAACCCTCTCCCTCGAAGGGAGAGGGAGTCAAGACGGTCTTCGTCGAAGTCGGAAGATTGCCGAGCACGCCGCCGTTGCCGGCACGACGCGGGCGCGAGCCTCGATTGCAAGAAGCGCCTCCTCGGCGGATCTTGGAACCGGCCGCTCTATCGACCGTGCTGTACGAGGATGATTCCCTCACCGCCGAATGGGCTCGCACGACGGAGGCCGCCGCCTCCGCCCATCGGGCATTCCTGCGATTCTCCGAAACAGCCACCGAAGGAATGGCCTCGGTTCTGGCTTTTCAAACGCGCGTTCTGGAAACGATGGTCGCCTCTGACATGGGATCAGTCGCCCTCGCCGATCTGTTCGCCGATCAGAGCCGCGACTGTAAAGGAGCGCCGAGCGGGCCATCGAACGTCGCGCAACGCTCCCTTACGGTCGCGGCTCTGAATCGCGCGGCTCTGAACGAACCGGCTCTTTCGCGCGAGTTGTGCCTGGAATTCGCCCGCGGCTCGGCGGCGAAAGTGCTCGGTCCGGAGTTCGCGGAGGTGGACGGCTACCCGACGCGCGTGCGGCTGCCCGACGAGCCGCTGATGTTGGTCGATCGCATCATGGAGATCGAGGGCGTCAAAGGCTCGCTCACCGGCGGGCGCGTCGTCACGGAGCACGACGTCTTCGCCGACGCCTGGTATCTCGACGGCGGCCGCGCACCGATCTGCATCACCGTCGAAGCCGGTCAGGCCGACCTCTTTCTCTCGGCGTATCTCGGTATCGACCGCATCACCAAAGGGGTGCGAACCTATCGCCTCCTCGATGCGACGGTCACGTTCCATCGCGGCCTTCCGCGGCCCGGCGAGACGATTCGCTACGACATCCGCATCGAAAAATTCGTCCGCCAAGGCGAGACGCATCTGTTTTTCTTCCAATTCGACGGGACGATTGACGGCGTGCCCGTCCTGACGATGCGAAACGGCTGCGCAGGGTTCTTCACGCCGGAGGAAATCCGAAATTCGCGCGGCATCGTGCTGACGCCGGAGGAATTGGCGCCGGTAAAGGGCAAACCTCCCGCCGATTGGCGATTGCCCACCCCAATGTCCGTCGAATCCTACGGCGACGCAAATCTGGCGGCGCTCCGCCGAGGCGACCTCGCCGGCTGCTTCGGACCCATGTTCGCGGGGCTACCGATCACCGATCCGCTCAGACTGCCCGGTGGGCGAATGAAGCTGATCGATCGCGTCACGCAGCTCGACCCGACCGACGGTCGCTACGGGCTGGGGCTGATCCGCGCGGAGGCGGATATCCATCCCGACGATTGGTTCCTCACGTGCCATTTCGTCGACGACATGGTCATGCCCGGCACGCTGATGTACGAATGCTGCGCACACACGTTGCGAATGTTTCTCCTGCGCATGGGTTGGGTCGGGGAGCAGAATGATGTCTGCTACGAACCAGTGCCAGGCGTGGTGAGTTCGCTACGATGTCGTGGACCCGTCACGCCGAAAACGAAGACGGTCACGTATCAGGTGGAGATCAAGGAGATCGGCTACCGGCCGGAGCCGTACGTCCTGGCCGACGCCATGATGTACGCCGACGGCGAGGCGATCGTCCGCATGACGAACATGTCGCTGCAAATGACGGGGACGACGCGCGAGCGGATTGAAGGAATATGGGCCCGGCGGCGGGAGTCCGTCGAAATCAGCCCCGAAGGGGCGACAGATCCTAGCCAGGGGCGCAAGCCCCTGGTAAACGACCTCTCAGGCGCCCAAGCCCCGGAGGGGCGACAGAAGTCCACGGAACCGGTCGACTCCCGGCCTGCGAAAACGCAACGGACCATCTTCTCCCGCGAACAAATCCTCGCCTTCTGCATCGGCAATCCCTCCGACTGCTTCGGCGAACCCTATCGGATCTTCAACAACGAACGAAAATGCGCGCGGCTGCCAGGGCCGCCGTATTGTTTCCTGGATTGCGTGACATCGGTGGAGCCGGAGCCTTTCGTACTCCAGCCCGGCGGGTGGATCGA
>CAYMXF010000083.1:0-11719 GCA_964393935.1 uncultured Planctomycetaceae bacterium | reverse complement strand
ACCACCTGCCCGCCCTTGAAGAGCAGGATCGTGGGGATCGCCTGGACGTTGTATTTGACCGGCGTTCCCTGGTTGCTCTCGGTGTTGAGCTTGCCGATCTTGACGCGGCCGGAGTATTCCGTGGCCAGTTCGTCGATCGTCGGCCCGAGGGCGCGGCAGGGCATGCACCATTCCGCCCAGAAATCGACCAGGACCGGGACGGAGGATTGAAGAACTTCCTTGTCAAAGTTATCGTCGCTGAATTCGAGCGTGTCCGCGCCTGCCATCGATGATTCTCCTTATGATGTTCACGGGATGATAATCGTGTATCCCGGTCGGAATTTTAGAACGTCGCTCCAAACAAGTCAAACGCAGGCGGGCCGATCGAAGGGGCCCGCCGTTGACGCCCAGGGCGCGTGCGAGTAGGATGTTTTGCACTAATAGGATCGATCCATTATTAGACAAAGGCAGGAGGTAAAGCCATGGCCCGAACGTGTACGCTCAAGGGAAAACCACTCACGCTGGAGGGGCTGGAGCTAAAAGTCGGCGACACCGCTCCCGACGCTACGCTCAAGAAGTCGCTCGTCGATGATTTCAAGCTCAGCGAGGCCAAAGGCAAGCCGCGAATCTACAGCGTCGTCCCGTCGCTCGATACGCCGGTCTGCGCCGAGCAGACGCGCCGCTTCAACAAGGAGCTGGCCAGCCTCCCGAACGTGCAATTCTACACGATCAGTTGCGATCTACCGATGGCGCAGGGCCGATTTTGCGGGGCGGAGGGCATCAACACCGAGCGCATGAAGACGCTCAGCGATCACAAGCTCACCGACTTCGGCAGGAAGTACGGCGTGCTGATTCCCGACCTGCGCATCCTGTCCCGGGCCGTTTTCGTGGTGGATGCGAATGAGAAGCTGAAATACGTCGAGTACGTGCCGGAAGTGGCCAGCCACCCCAACTACGACGCGATCCTGGCCTGCGCGAAAAGCCTCTAAGGAACCGTCTCGGGCATCCGGGCTTTCTTCTTTTCCATGATGCGCCCGATGAGCAGGCCGATTTCGAAGAGTAGGAGCATCGGCACGGCCAGGAGCATCATGGTCGCGATGTCCGGCGTCGGCGTGATCACGGCGGCGAGGATCAGCACGCCAATGATGACGAACCTCCGCGCGGAGGCCATCGATTTGGCCGGCACGATCCCCAACGAGACCAGGAAAATCACCAGAATCGGGATTTGAAACCCCAGTCCGAACGCCAGCGCAAGATTCACGACGAACTCAAGATACTCCGAAATGCTGAAGAACGGCTGAACGAACTGCTGCTTGTCGGCCGGTTGGAGCAGCGCGTAATACGAGCGGCCGTCGTAATAGGCGTTGATCCGCCGCTCGGTACGGTTGATCCAAACTTCGCCGTTCTGCGGTGATTTTGGATCGTCCGTCACCACGGGTACGTTTAGCGGCGGCGTGATGGGTTGCGAAGCCGCCACGACAACCGCCGGAGGCTTCGACATGAGCCAGCGATACAACGCGTTGTCCGTGCCCGGGAGCGGGAACCACGTCGAAATGCCGATGAGAAACGTCATCAAGCCGGACAGGACAATCGTGACCATGAACACCGCGCCGGTGACAAAGAGCAGGATCGACGACGGGGCAAAATACTTGATCAGCCGCCGCTCGGAGGGGTAGAGCCCGGTCGCCACGAAGCGCCAGAGTTGATACAGCACCCACGGCGCGGCCAGTACGAGTCCGAACTCGATGGAGATCTTGAAATACTCCATGAAGGATTCGATGGGGTTGAGCTGGACCATCCTCGGGTCGAAGCCGAGTTCGTGCATCGCGACGCTGTAGGGCGTGGTGAGCGTCTCGATGATGGCGCTGCCGAAGTTGAAGCAGATGATGGTCGCGACGACCAGGCCGAGAAGGGCCCAGATGAGTCGCCGCCGAAGCTCCTCCAGGTGATCGCCGAACGACATCCTCGTGTCGTCAGGCATCAAGGGGTTGCGTTGGCGATTGAAGAAAGACATCCGCTCGAATCCCGCCGGGGTCTCCCCGCGCCTCACGTCTTCAGGTGCTTCTCGATGCTGAATTTCTTGACGCGGTAGCGGAGATTGTCGCGGCTGATGCCGAGCGCGCGGGCCGCCTTGGACTGGTTCCAGCCGTTTTCCCGAAGGGCCTTGACGATCAGGGCCTTTTCATAGCCCCAGAGCGACGACTCGGTCTTGTCGCCGGCTTCGGTCAGCGGTTCATCGCCGACGATCTCGCGCGGCAGGTGCACGGGGGCGAGCTGCGCTCCATCCGCCAGGAGCACGGCTCGGTCAACGATATTCTGAAGCTCGCGAATGTTGCCCGGCCAGTGATAGCTGGCGAGCAGCGCCATCGCTTCGTCACCGACGGAGGGCTTCTGGCAACCCAGTTCCGTCGCGGAAATATTGATGAAGTGCTCGACGAGCAGCGGAATATCCTCCCGCCGTTGTCGGAGCGGCGGCATGTTGATCGGAAAGACGTTCAAACGATAGTAGAGGTCTTCGCGGAAGGCGCCCTTTTCCATCGCCTGGCGGAGATCGCGGTTCGTTGCCGCGATGATGCGGACGTCCGTTGAAATCGTCTTCGTGCCGCCGACGCGGACAAACTCCTTCTCCTGGAGCACACGAAGCAACTTGACCTGTATGCTTAAGGAGATATCGCCGATCTCGTCCAGGAAGATCGTGCCGCCGTCGGCCATCTCGAACCGGCCCATTTTGTCCGCGTGAGCCCCGGTGAACGCGCCCTTCTCATGGCCGAAAAGCTCGCTTTCCAGCAACGTCTCCGGGAGTGCGGCGCAATTGATCGCGATAAAGGGCTTTTCGTTGCGCGGGCTGACGCTGTGAATCTGCCGCGCGGTCACTTCCTTGCCCGTACCCGTCTCGCCGAGCAGAAGGACCGTCGCGTTGCTTCCGGCGACGCGGTTGACCATGTCGGTCACCTGCCGGAGCGACGCCGAGTTGCCGATGATGGGGACGGAGACACGGAGCGTTGCGCGCAGACCGCGATTTTCCTTGACGACGCTTAGATGCTGGGCGGCATTGTAAGCGCCGCTGGCCGCCAAGTTGGCGAAGATCTGCAAAAGCGCCAGATCGTCGCCGTCGTAGTTGCCGCCGCCGAGCTTATTGAGCACTTCCACGACGCCGATCACGTCGCCTTTCCAGATCAGCGGGGCGGCGATCATCCCGCGCGTCTGGAAGCTGCTCTTGGCGTCGATGCCGCGGAAGAAATCCTTGTCGTCGCGGACGTCGGGGACGATGACGGGCTTGGCCGACGCGGCGACCCTGCCGGCAATGCCGAGATCGGCGTCGAACTCCTCGCCGATCAACGCCGGCCCGCGGTCGCCGACGGCCGCCATGAAGACAAGCCGGTTCCGCCGTCGATCCAGCATCAGGACGCTGGACGCCTCAGACCGGAGAACGACGGCGGCCTTCTGGGCAATCGCCTGGAGCACGTCGCTCAGGTTGAGCGAGGCATTGATCGCCGACGAGGCCTCGACGAGGGCCGAGGTCATTCGGGGCGATAGGGAGCGATAGGTCGGGCTTTCTTGCACGATGACAAGTTATGGGGCGGAATAGCCCCGCCAAGCGTTGTACCCCATTATTGTGAAAAAAAGGGGCTACTGGGCAAATTTGGTCCTATGGAATGAGCCGCCGCATGTTCGTAACTTCCGATTTGAACAATAGTTTTGACCATTGGGTATGTCAAGGGTAAATTTCCCCAACCACGGTCGACGTAATCCAACCGCCGGCGGGCCTTTGCGGCGAACAGGCCCCCGGCGGCCATCGTAAAGACGGTAGGCAACTGGTGAACCGACGAGAAGATGAAGCGGTCAGCGCTTCGGATGAGCGGCTCCTGGCCGACTTTCTCGCCGGCAGCGAGGGCGCCTTCCGGAGGCTGGTGGAGAGGCACAGCGAGGAGTTGTACCGCTTTGTCGCGAGGTTCGTGCGTAGCACGGCCGTCGCGGAGGACGTGGTTCAGGAGACCTTCGTACAGGTCTTCCAATCGGCGGCGGCGTTCGACCCCGCCAAGCGGTTTCGCCCCTGGCTGTTCACCATCGCCGCGAACAAGGCGCGGGACCACCTGCGATCGAGGGTCCGCCGGCGGGAAGTGCCGCTGGCCACGAAGGCGTCCGGGGACGACGCGAGCGAGGTGAGTTACCTCGACTTTCTCGCGGACGATCTGGAGGGACCCGGTTCGGCAATGGAGGAAGCAGAGAGCCGGCAGCGCGTGCGAGCGATTGTCTCGCGGATGCCGGACAACCTGCGGGAGGTTTTGGTTTTGGGGTATTACCAACGCTTCGCGTACAAGGAGATCGCGGAAATGCTGTCTATCCCGCTGGGGACCGTGAAGAGCCGGCTGCACGCCGCAGTGTCGTACTTCGCGGAGGCGTATCGACGGGAAGAGCAGGAACGCGGGAGCGACGCTCGATCGGATTAGTATGCAGTGCCCAAGAGGGCATGAGTGGATAAGACGCAAGGATCATGAACGACCCTCACCAGCGACGCGAACTTTCGGCCGACCTCCTCGGCTATCACCTCGACCTGTGCGACGAACAAGATCGCCGCCGGGTGGAAGCCGCCCTCGGCGACGCCATGTCACTGGCATCGGTTTGCAAAAAAGTCGAGCGAATCCTATCGCCGCTCGACGCGGACGAATCGCCGATTCCACCGGCGGGCTTGGTGGCGTCGATTCTCGATCGCGTCCAGGGATTTCGAAACACGATTCCGTTTCCCAAGCGGGCCGCGGCGGCCCTGCCGGCGCCCATGGAAATCGGCGGGAGAGGGCCGCGCTTCAACTTGAGAGAATTGGTCGGATTGGCGGCGGCGATCGCGCTGTTCCTCGGCATCTTCGTCCCCGGCTATCGAACTGCCCGCAACGCCGCGCAGCAAGCCATGTGCGCAAACAATCTGCGGCTCGTTGGCGTCGGCAACGAAGAGTACGCACAGATGTTTGGCGGACAACTGCCCTATGTGCGGAGCGTTCGTGCCGGAGAGAGCTGGCTTCCGAAGGCCGGCACAGGGATACAACGCTTCAAGAATTCGCCCAATGTGTGGGTCCTCGTCAGCAACCACCTAGTACCGGGCAAGAACTTTGTTTGCCCAGGTCGACCGCAAGATACCCCCTTGGCGACCAACTCGCCCGAGGGGCTCAACGACTTCCCGGATCCTCGCAATAACAGTTATTCGACCATGCCCGTGACGGAAACATGGCAACTACGAAACGTCGATACGCAGATGCCGGTGGCGGCCGACATGACGCCCCTGGTGGACGATGTCCAAAATCTGTCCGGCAATGGGCAAGTATCGGAGAACTCCCGCAGTCATGGCGCTCGCGGCCAAAACGTTCTTCGCGGCAACATTAGCGTCGGCTGGTTCACTTCGCCGCGAGTCGGCATCGACAACGATGACATTTACAGACTCATCGGAGTAAAGACATACACGGGTCAGGAATGGCCGCGATTGCGCAGCGACGCCTTCTTGATCCCGTAAAGGAACCTCCTGTGACCGGACCCGTCGCCCGGACGTCGCCATGGAACCGGATTCATCTCCTCCGGGGCGACATCACAAAGATCGAGTGCGACGCCATCGTCAACGCCGCCAACACGAGCCTCCTCGGCGGCGGGGGCGTTGACGGCGCGATCCACCGGGCGGCGGGTCCGAGTCTTTTGGCCGAGTGTCGAACGCTCGGCGGCTGCCTTACGGGCGAGGCCCGAATCACCAAGGGCTACCAACTTCCCGCCAAGCACGTCATCCATACCGTCGGCCCCGTCTATCGCGACGGCTGCAAAGGCGAGCCGGAGCAACTGCGATCGTGTTATGAAAACGCGCTGCGACTGGCGGTCGAGCACAAGCTCGCCACGCTGGCCTTTCCGGCCATCAGTTGCGGCATCTATGGGTATCCTATCCAGGACGCAGCCGAGATCGCGCTCTCCACGACGGCGAGCCGAATCTCATCGCACGAACAAATCGAACAAGTCACGTTCGTCCTGTTCGGTGACGGTGACCTCGCGGTCTATCGAGACGCCGCCGGTCGGCTGGCCGGCGCGGCCAAGAGTTGCTGACGGATTTGTCGCAAGTCCGCGACGAGCTTTTCATCTCCTCGCCGGCGGGCGATCTGGATCGCACGCTCCATGATCGCGCCGGCTTCATTCATGCGGCCCGTTTCCGCGCACAATTTGGCCAATAGCTCCAATGCTTCAAGATGCTCCGGGCTCAGCTCCAGGGCTCGGCGCAATCGCGGCTCAGCTTCGACGAAAAAACCGTGCTTCAGGAACAATCTACCCAAGGCGGCGTGGGCGGCGGCGTGGTTCGGGTCGATCCGCAACGTCTCTCGATAATGTTCCAAAGCGTATTGATCGTCGCCCACGCGCTCGTAAGTGACCGCGAGATAGTAATGACTTTCCAAGCGGTCGGGTTGGTCCGCGAGGTCGGCGAGGTACGCTTCAATCGCTTCTTGATCGCGGAAGAGACGGTTGTAAACCCCTCCCAGATTCCGCTGCACGTTGGGGTGATGCGGACGGAGGGACAGCGCCTTCTTGTACGCCGCGATCGCCTCTTCGTGACGGCCGAGTGTTTCATAGGCCTGGCCAAGGTGAGCGAACGCCCCGCTGTTGAAGGGATCGAGATGGGCGGCATGTTCCCAGAGGGTAATCGAATCCGCCCAGATGTTCGTCTGCGTATGGGTGCGATAGAGCAACGCCGCGAGGACAACCAAGGTGACGGCGACGGTGGTCCTGCATCGACGCCGCAAACATAGCACGAACAGATATCCACCCATCAAGGCCCACGGCAAGCACGAAAGATAACTGTATCGATCCGCCGTCATCTGCATGCCGCGCTGCGTCAGACCGGTGACCGGTAGGATGAAAACCGCATAGGCGATCGCGGCCGCGACCAGCGCGGGGGCCCGTTTTCGAACCAACCAAAGTAGCGCCGTCAGGACGATCAGGGCAAAGAGACTGGCCCATACGCGCGGATGTCCCCAGCCGAAATGCGGCGGATAGTCGTAAAGTGGCGAGAGGTCGGTCGGCACGAGTGTTTTATACGGATAGAAGATCAGCGAAACGGGAAGCTGCGCGAGCCTCTCGCGGAGGGGATGCGTCGTGAAACTCGCGACACCTTGATCGGCCGCGACAAAAGCGTTGATCGTCGCCAAGAGGGCGATGACGAAGAAAGGGATTTTCTCCATCAGGACCCTTCGAGCCGGCGGTCGCGTCCATTGATAGGGCGCGAGCGGCAGCCGTCCAAGCGGATAGATATCGAGCAGGAGCAAAATCGCCGGAAGCGTGACGGCCATCTCCTTGGAAAGCAGCGCGCAGATGAACAAGACGACGACCAGGGCCAACGGCGTGGAGCGAAGAGGGCGCTCGTTGGAGGTTCGCGCCGCCCTCACATACATAAGTACCGCGGCTAGATAAAAAATAGTCGCGAGGATATCCGCACGAGCGCTCGCCCATGCGACGGATTCCACGCGGAGCGGGTGCAACGCAAAAAGCAATGCGGCGACGGCGCCGGACATCGTGACGATTCCGGGCGGAAGCGAGGAATCGCAAAGGGCCGTCAATCGTCTCGCCAGCGTGAAGAAAAGAAGGGCGGCGACGCCGTGCAGGAGGGCTTGGGTGAGATGCAACCGACCGGGATTCAGGCCGCTGATGGAGTAATCGATGGCGTAGCTTAGCCAGTTCAGCGGCTGGTAATGCCCCATGTACGTCGTCGTGAAGAACCAGGCGAAGTTCTTCCCACCCAGGCCGCGATAGGCGGTGTTGCTGAGGAAGTAGGACTCGTCGTCCCAATTGACGAAGCCATGACGACCGGCGGGAAGAAAAACGATTGCCGAAGCCGCAAAGACCAGGAGGCTCGCGAGAACGACCCAGTGTCGCATTCGTCGGACGTTGATAGGGCAGTGCTCGGTCGGGACGACTCGACTCATGCCCAGAGTCTAACGCGCCCTTCCGTTCGCGGCGGTAGAGGGAATCACTTCTCGGCGCCGGAGGAGGACAGCTCTTCAAGCCACTTCTTGTTGTCCGCGTCGAGGGCTTTACCCTCGCGGAGCTTTTCGAGGAGTTCGCGTAGCTCCTTTCGGAGATCGTCGCGCTGGTTGGCGTCGATGGAAAGGCCGTTGGCGGAGGCGTCCAGCAGCCGTTTGATGGAGGTGGCCAACTCCGCCATCATGTAAGGTCCGCCGTCAGCCGAAAATTTGCGGGATTTATCGATGGCTTCGCGGAAGAGCTTTAACGCCTCGTCTTGATCGCCCGCGCCCAGACGGCACGTTGCCATATCGCGGAGAATCCCTATTTCCGTGATCCCGTCCTTGCGGGCCAACTTCTCATACTTCTCCTTGGCCTCTTCCAGAGAAAATCGGGCGACGTCGTAATGCTTCTGTCGTGTCTGTATGCGGCCGAGCAGGTGGCTGGCGAAGACGCCGGACGGACTTTCCCGGATCAACTTGGATTCGATGATGCGAAGTACTTTTTCGCAAAGCTTGACCGCTTCATCGAACTCGCCGAGTTTTTCACACGCGCTGCAAAGGATGATCATGGGGCCGGTGGTCTCAAGTTCACCCTCTCCATAGAGCGTCCGGGCCTGGCCGAGGGCCTTGGTCAGGATGTCCTTCGCCTCCTTCGGGCAGCCGACATCGAGATAGAGGCGTGCGGTTTTAGTGCAGCGCTGAATGGTCTCGGCGGTGGCGATCGTGACCTGTGCCTCGTCCCACTTCCATACCTGTTCACGGATCTTCACCGCGTCGTCCAACATTCGATGGCGCTCGTAAAGGTTGGCGACTCGCGTGAGTTCGGCGATCGCGGCGGATCGTTCGCCGTCGTCGTACAATCGTCGGCCTTTCTCGAAGGCCCGGCCCAGTACGCGCTCGCCGTCCGCTTGGCGATGGCCGCCCATGTAAACGGAACCGAGCATCGTGAGCCGATTGACCGCTCCCGCTTCTGTCGGCCCGGCGCGCTTATCATCTCGCGCGATTTGTTGCTCATAAAGCTCGGCCGATTCACTGAGCTTGCCCACGCTAGAGTACGCTTGCGCGAGGTTGCTCAGCTCGATGATCGTGTCATGGTGGTCGGGGCCCAGTTCTTTCTCAAAGATGGCCAAGGTTTTTTTTCGTAGAGGGATGACCTCGTCCAGTTTGCCGATTCGGGAGTAGAACCACGCCAAATTACTGAGTGAGATGCCCGTTTCCCGTGCCTCCGGTCCGAGGAAGGTTTCCCGGATGAAGAGCGATCGGAGTTTGGTGTTGACCGCTTCTTCGAAATCTCGACTGTAGGTCAATGCCGTACCGAGATTATCGAGGGATTCGGCGGTCTCCACGCTCTCGCCCTGGGCGTTGTTCAGGATCCAAACGGCACGGCGGAGCAGCGTGGCGGCGGGTTCATACTTTCCCTGATAGATTCGCAACCAACCGAGACGATCCAGGACCAGCGAGGTCTTTGGATGATTCTTCCCATAGCTCGCCTCGATAAGCTCGAGGGCTCGGACCAGCAGTTCCTGGGCGTTTTGCAGCGACTGGAGTTCGATCTCGGCGTTGCCCAGGAGGCGCAGCGCGTCGCCCAACTCGACGTGGTTCTTGCCGAGAATACGTTCGCGGATATCGAGGGTTTGGCGGGCGGCCTTCCGGGCGGCGAAAAAATCGCCGTTTTTCGTGGCGGCTTCGGCGGCTTCCTCTTGACGATCGGCCTCCGCGAGGTCCTGCTTTTCCGCCGGAGAGAGCCCGGCGAATTGATCCATCGTGGTCGCCTCGGTCGAGGCCGTCACGGTGAGAAAATAAGCCGCCGCGAAGATTCTTTGATAGAGGTTCGTGGCGTCCCGGGCCGACTCCGACGCACCTTTGAAATCACCCTTCTTACGGGCCGCCTGCGACGTCCTCAGAAGCCCGTCCGCCCTCTGCAAATTCGCTTTCTCGGCGTCGGAGAGGGGCTTGCCGGCGGAGGACATGAGTTCGACCGTGACAAGCGGGCGCTGGGAGACCTCCTTGAGCAGGGCTTCGTGGCTCATCGTCACGAACTTCGGCACGGGCCGGGAGGTCGGTCGGGACGTGGGGCCCGACATCGGTGCGCTCGTCTGGGCTCGGGCGAGGCCGGCCACGCAGAGCAACAAGGCGGCCGCTCGTCCGTAGTCGCGAGCGGGGCCTTGAAAGAGCGGTGACGACGTTTGCACGACAGGAGTCTCCAAGATCGTCCCAGGGCGGGTTCCGGGGGCATAACCGGCCGCGCGCAAAGAAAAGGGCCGCGAGCAGTCAATACTACTCGCGGCCCTTGAGGTTCACAATCGAAGGCCGGAAGATCGATTTCGACTTAGCGTCGGCGTCGAATCAGGGCCAAGGCGCCGATGCCCAGGAGGGCCAAGGTACCGGGCTCAGGGGCCGGCGTGATCGAGAGGTCGTCGATGGCCAAGTCGGCGTCGTTGCCCACGTCGTTAGTGTCCGACCAGCGGATGAACAGGCTGGAGCCGTTAGGGACCGAAACGGTCAACGTGGCGCTGACGAGAACGCGATGCAATGCATCGTTTCCGTTCAGGAGGCCGTTCGCGGCCACGAATGGCTCACCCACCAAGTCCAGGGACGAAAAGGCCGTAACCCCCGCATCGTTGAGGTAGTTCGAGGAATTCGCCGTGCCGCCTGATACGGCATACGCGAAAGGAAAAACGTTCGTCGTCGAGGTCGAGGACCGCCACTGTTCGCGATAGAACGAGAAATCAATCGAGGTGATCGTCTGGCCGGTGCTGTTAATGAGTTCCGTGCCGAATGCAGGAATAGTGGTGCCGGACCCAACGCTACCTAGCGCTCGCTCTGTGGAAGGCGGGGTGCCCCCGGCGCCAAGGCTGTGCAACGCACCGGAGTTGCTCGTTCCATCGTTCGCGATGAGGTTTAACACCGTTCCCGTTCCGCCGATCTTCGTCCCATCAAAACCGCCGGAACCGGCGATGGAGTTGACGAAGCCCACTGTTGCATTAAGCGACGTGGTGCCGGAACTGATCATCCCGTCAAAGTTGTCAGTCACGGCGACGTTCATCGTCGAAAGAGTGATCGACGCCTGGGCCGAAGCCACCATGACGAGAACGGTCCCGACCGCAGCCACCATAATACTTTTGCGAATCATTCCATGACCTCCTGGTTCTTTCCACTATGACAGTTGCGGTGAGCCCGTTAAAGAGCATCGCACCGCATTGTGCAAATCCAGAGGAGAGACTTCTTTCCGCTCCTCAACAATCCCATCCTAACAGAAATCGGGGTCCGGAATCAAGAGTTTGGGAGCACTCCTTTGGTTAATCATTAGTTAGCGGATCGGTCAATAATTGTTAATATGGGTAATTTGTACCGATTGCAGGGCATAAAACCGCGATTTTGGTTAGTATTTTTACTTCCAACTCATCGGCTCGGCCCATGGATACCCGGTGAGCTTACCGAATCGCTCTTGCAAGAACAAAGCGTCAGGGAGATCGCGGTTCACAGCAGCCAATCGAAGGCCGCGTTGCGGACTCGCCGGTCGAATCGACCCGACCCGCATGAACGAGCGGGCTGTCCGGCAGGGGGCGGTAGGCGTCGAAGAGCCTCTCGCGAAGCGCGGTGATCGTGAGCTTGCCGGATTGGATGTCGGAGTCGAAGTCGGGGATTCGATCCGGCACCGCGGTCAATCGCAGTTCGGCGACGCTTTCGCGGCGTATATCGTGCGCGGCCCAGCCGTCCTGCCCTTCCTTGAGACCGGCGACGGCGGCTTGATCGAA
>CAYMXF010000082.1:3716-11790 GCA_964393935.1 uncultured Planctomycetaceae bacterium | reverse complement strand
AGCGGTCGTTCCAAGTGTTGCCTTCGATGAGTTCGGCGTCGCCGGTCGCCAGGAGTCTTTGGCGCAGCTCGGCGTGGCGCGTGAACTTATAGCGGACGCATTCCTCCATGACGCGAAGCTTGACCTGCTCCCAGTCGGGCCGTTGGTTCGGCAGCGCGCGGCCCGCCCGCTTGGCATCGCCCGGCTCGGCGATCGCCGCGACCCGCCGCCGCTCGCGCCGATCCAGCGTCTTGGCGGCCTGATACGCGTGTTCGACGCTCGGGTAGGTGATCCCCTCGTACTCGACCACCGCCGGCCAGAAGTTCGAGAGGAAGCGGTATTCGGCGGAGAAGGAATCGATCCGGGGCGGGGTTGATGTGTTCGATTGCGTTGTGGCACCGGCTATCAGGCGGTGTGACGCGGTCTTTGACTTCGGTTCCACACTCGGCCCCGAACAACCCGCTATAACCAAAACACCGAACGATAGGACGATTCGTGCTACGTCGCGTCGATTCGCGAGAAAAGCCATGTCCGCCATAATAGCCTCTCAACCGCTTTTGGGCAGCGCTTCCATTCAGCCCCGTTGACAGCCTTTTCCTGTGGGGTTCGCCAGCTTCTGTAACGCCGGCTCAATCTTGACGTGAAAAGGTTTCTCGTGAGAATACCCAGATATCAGAATTCTGTCGTCCAACAAGCGACATGCTCCCGTTTTCTGGAAGCTCTTTCGACCGCAGAAGATGGCCACGAAATACGACACGTTCCCGAAAAAAGTGAACTCGTTGAACGAGTTACTCAGCATAATTAAATGGCTCAAAACTGACTTGAAATCGCATCGCTCTGGTAACAAAAAGACCTTTACATGGAACGTGGGGCGACACAGATTCCCATACGGAATCTGGTTCAGGGGCGAGCGAGAGACGGTGCCAACGAAGCGACTGCTTCCGGGCGTATTCCAAAAGACTAGCACCAGACACGATCTGGATGAGTCGTTTATATTCAATCATCTTCAGACTCGCATCCCTGAGTTGGCTTCCATCGCCAACACATTTGATAAACTTTGCATGGCTCAGCATTACAACACTCCAACCAGGCTTCTCGATTGGACTGAAAGCTTCCTGACCGCCGCGTATTTTGCAGTAACAACTGGAAATAGATCACGAGATGATCGCAGGGATGGAGCTCTGTACGTTCTCAATACCTACAGCCTTAATCACGCATCCGTTAAGGGGCTTGGTCGCGGAAGGATTCACACGCCAGACGATTTCGGGACACTCTTGAGGGCTGAGATGGCGTTTTGCTCAAATACGAAAGAATGGCTGTTACGCGTCGGTAATCGCTGTCCTACTTTTGATTGGGACATGATGGCCAAGGACGCAAAAATCAAGGGTGCGTTTGAGGATCAGATGAAGCTCGACCTCTTCAGGCGGCCGATCGCCATCCTGCCCAATCGGGCATTCCCCCGAATGGTTGTGCAGGCAAGCACTTTTACCATCCACGGAGGGTTTAACGTCAAGAATCCCGATGAGTGCTTTACGGAGATACCCGAGTGGGTGCCGGACAAAAGTCGTCGGGTATGGATGAAGGCTATAATCCCAAAAGAGAAAAAGGAAAAGATCGAAGAAGAGTTGTTTGCTCTAGGAATCCACGAATCGACGTTGTTCCCGGAATTGGAAACCCAACGTAAGTATCTGGTGAAGGTGTGCAGGAGAGAGAAAAATGAACCCTAACCGCGAACACATCCGATTAGCTCGCCAACTCAGCGATCAACTTTGTTCGATGGGTGCATCCTCGTTAGGAGCTTTTGGATCTTTCCTGCGCCGATCTCATGGTCCAGTTGACGATCTCGATATAGCTTTCCAGTGCCGCGATCTCGCACATGCTCGAATCATCGCCTCGCGTCTATCGGCCTGTCCCGTTGTTAAGCGAATCGTTATCGATGATTACCAATCTCCATGTGCGATTCATGGCGATGGATTCCTAGATATCATTCTTCTCGCCAGCAAGAAAGCAACGATGATCTTTCTGGCGCACGACGACAAAGATGTGCTGCCTCTCGATAAACTTCACTCTTGTTTTCCAAACTCGCTTTCACGCGAAAAAGCGGCCTGAAACAAAGTGATGAGCAAAAGATGATTGGCAGCTTGCTGCTCATACGCAGACGACCTGCGTCTCGAAGTCTTCCGCAGGGATGGGCTCGCCATTCGCGGAGACCGTCTCAATCCAGTCGTCGATGGCCTCCTTGATGTTCTCAATGGCCTCGGGACGGGTTTTGCCCTGGCTGATGCAGCCCGGCAAGGACGGTACCTCTGCGACCCAGTATCCATCTTCGCCGCGTCGCAATACAACTGCTCGCATAGATAAGTCTCCTCTACGGACTCAACCTATTATACGCGCTTTCTGGCTTTATCGTAGCGGCTTAAAAGGTTGAGCCTCACTCGGCGCTCCCTGACGGTCGCGGCTCTGACCTTCGCCGCTCCGTCCACGCCGTCAGTCTCCGCTTCGCCTCTTGCAACGTCTCAATCTTCTTACAAAAAGCAAACCGCACCTGCCGGTGGCCCAGGCTCGCGGGGTTGTAGAAGCTGCTGCCGGGGACCGTGGCGACGCCGGCGTCCTTCACCAGCCGAAGTGCGAAGGCTGTGTCGTCCTCGCCGGGGCGCGCGAACTTGTCAATATTGACGATGATGTAATAGGCGCCTTCGGGGTAGTGGGCCCCTGGCGAATTCACCGGCTGGAAGCCGGTGCCACATGAGGGGCTGACAAATCCTGCATCCTGCAAGGCGCTCCACATCACTGACCGCCGTTCGGCGTATTCGCGGGCGAGTTGTTCGTAGAACGATCGCGGCAGGCGCAGCGCCGCCGCGCCGGCGATTTGCAGCGGGTGCGGCGCGCCGACCGTCAGGAAGTCATGGACCTTGCGGATCGCGGCGGTAATTTCTTTCGAGGCGATCGCCCAGGCGACGCGCCAGCCGGTCATGCTGTAGGTCTTGGAGAGCCCGCTGATGGTGATCGTCCGCTCGGCCATGCCCGGCAGCGTGGCGAGCGAGATGTGCGGCCGCCCGTCGTAGAGGATGTGCTCATAAATCTCGTCGGTGAACGCGAGCACATCGTGCTTGATGCACAGGTCGGCGATAAGCTGCAAATCCTCGCGCGTGTAGACCTTGCCGGTCGGGTTGTTTGGCGTGTTGACGATGATGCCGCGGGTCTTCGAGTTGAAGGCGGCGGCGAGTTCGTTAGGGTTGAATCGGAAACCAGCTCCGCGAAGAACCCCACCCCCCGTCAGGCTCCCTCCTCGGTCGCCTTCCGCCCCTTCGCAAGGGGAGGGAGCGGCCGGATGCAGCGTCACGTAGCGCGGAATCGCGCCGCAGAGGATCGTGTCCGCCCCGTAGTTCTCGTAGAACGGTGATGTGACAATGACCTCGTCGCCGGGGTCAATCGTCGCCAGGAGCGAGGCGATCATCGCCTCCGTCGTCCCGCAGCAGATCGTGACCTGCGTATTCGGGTCGATCTCCATCCCCTGGAACCAGCGGACCTTCTCTGCCAGGGCCTCGACCATCGCCGGGGCCCCCCACGTTCGGGCGTATTGGTTGTAGCCATCGCGGATGGCCTTGATCGCGGCCTCCTGAAGCTCCGGCGGCGTGGGGAAATCGGGAAAGCCCTGGGCGAGGTTGACGCCGTTGTGGGCGAGGCAGACCTGCGTCATCTTGCGGATGACGGACTCCTCGAACAAAGCGGCCTTTTTCGAGATGGTGCGGCGGATCCCTTCCCGGTCGGCCATGAGGGCGTAATATACCGGCAGTCGTTAGACTCTTTTAGTGCGTCTCGGAGTCGGAAGAACCCCATCCTAACCCTCCCCTTCTGAAGGAGAGGGAACAGAAGCGCGCCGATGAAGTCCCCCACCAAGACAAAACCGCCCGCTTCCTTATCGCCCCCCCCAACGATCCCAAACGAGCCGTCGTCTCAACGAGGGGCGAAGCCGACGCTTCCGCCCGCCATGCGGCAATACCTCGAACAGAAGGCCCGCGTCGGCGATGCGATCTTGCTGTTCCGCATGGGCGATTTCTATGAGACCTTCTACGACGATGCAAAGACGATCGCCCGCGTGCTGGGACTGACGCTGACCACACGCGACCGAAACAGCACGACGCCGATCCCGTTGGCGGGCGTGCCCTATCACGCTGTCGATCGTTACATCGCCCGGCTTGTGAAGGCAGGCTACAAGGTCGCCGTCAGCGAACAGATGGAAGACCCCAAGACCGCCAAGGGCGTCGTGAAGCGGGACGTCGTGCGGATCATCTCGCCGGGCACGTTGACCGACGAGAACTTGCTCGACGAGCGAAGCGAAAACCATCTCGCGGCGATCTTCCCCACGGGAGCGGATTGGAAGAGCGGCGACGTGGGACTGGCCTGCGTGTGTCTATCGTCGGGGCAGTTCTTTGCGCAGTTGCTGCCGGCGGCGAGCATGATGGACGAACTCGCCCGATTACAGCCGGCCGAGATACTCGTGCCCGAGACGATGATCGACGCGTCGGAAGCGATGATCGATGCGTTGCGCGAGTCGGTTTGTCAGAGCATAACGACGCGGCCGCAGCACGTCTTTGATCGTCACCTCGCCCAACAGGCGCTCTGCGACCATTTCAAGATTAAGGACCTGGCGGGCTTCGGCTTTGACCGTTTCGACGCGTCGTTGTGCGCCGCGGCCGCCGTGCTCGACTATCTCAAGGAAACGCAGAAATCCACGCTCGAACACATCCTGACGATCTCCCCGCGGCGCGGCGACGACGGCGTAGCCATTGACCCTTTCACGCTCCGCTCGCTGGAGATCGAGCGCACGCTCCGCGACGGGTCACGCGAGGGGGCTCTGCTTGACGCGATCGATCTGACGTCGGGCCCGATGGGCTCGCGGCTCTTGCGGCATTGGCTTTGTTATCCGCTGAGCGACGTTGGACAGATCACCGCCCGGCAGGATGCGGTCGCCGCGCTGCTCGATGAGCCGAACCGTTTGCAGACGCTTCGCGGGCTCCTGAGCGAGATGGGCGACATTGAGCGAATCCTGGCGCGGATAGGCGTCGGTCGCACTTCGCCGCGCGACTTGGCTGGATTAGGCCGAACCTTGCGGCTCTGCGCCGATGTCGCTCAGGCCATCGGCCCGCCATTAAAAGAATCACTGGCGGCGACCGATCTCCTCGGCCAGATCGCCGGCGCTGCCAGCGGTCACGAAGAGCTAGCCGCGTACCTCGCGACCGCGATCAAGGACGATGCGCCGCCCGTTCTCCGCGACGGCGGCTTCATCGCCGACGGCTTCAACGCCGAGTTGGATCGACTCCACCGCATCGGCCAAGAAGGCCATCGCCTCCTCGCCGAGTTTCAGGCCCGCGAGATCGAGCGAACCGGCATCTCCACCCTCAAGGTCGGCTACAACTCGGTCTTCGGCTATTACATCGAGATCACTCACCAGCACCGCGACAAGGTCCCGCCGGATTACGTTCGCCGGCAAACGGTCCGCAACGCCGAGCGGTATATCACCGACGAACTGAAGCGACACGAGCAGGAAGTGCTCGGCGCGGCGGATCGCGCCACGGCGCTTGAGCTGACGCTGTTCGAGGAAATTCGCAACCGCGTCGTCCGCGATTTGCCGCGTCTTCAAGCCGCCGCCCAGGCCCTCGCGACGCTGGACGTGCTCACGGGCTTGGCCGAACTCGCGCGCCGACGAGATTACTGCCGGCCGATCTTTGAAACGCCAAAACGCCGAAACGCCAAAACGCCGAAACCGGAGGAAACCTCTTTAAGCCTTCTCGAGATTATTGACGGACGGCATCCAGTCCTCGACCTCGTACTGGCCGAGCGGTTCGTGCCGAATGATTGCAGGCTGTCGGACGACGGCGACCGATTGCTCATCATCACCGGTCCGAACATGGCGGGTAAGTCCACTTACATCCGCCAGGTCGCCTTGCTCGCGCTGCTAGCCCATACCGGCAGCTATGTCCCCGCGAAGTCCATGCGGCTGTCTCCGGTCGATCGCATCTTCGCCCGCGTCGGCGCGAATGACGAGCTTGCCCGCGGCCAATCGACGTTCATGGTCGAGATGGTCGAGACGGCCCGCATCCTGAACAGCGCCACGGATCGGTCGCTCGTCATCCTCGACGAGATCGGCCGCGGCACCAGCACCTACGACGGCCTGGCCATCGCCTGGGCGGTCACGGAGCATCTGGCCCGGCGCATCCGCTGCCGGACACTCTTCGCGACGCACTATCACGAACTAACGGACTTGGCCGGCCAACTCCCGGGCGTCGCCAATTGCAACGTCGCCGTCCGCGAGCAGCTTCGCCCCACCGGCGCCGGACGGGACGTCGTCTTCCTACACAAGATCGTGCCTGGCCCGACCGACCGCAGCTACGGTGTCCACGTCGCGGCGATGGCCGGGCTGCCTAAGAGCGTCGTCGCCCGGAGTGAGGAGGTGCTCCACGACCTGGAAACCGGGGCCGCCCGAACTCCAAGATCGACGGGGTCCGCCCAGACCTCCGAAGACGTGGACCAGCTTCTCCTTTTTTCCCAAGCCGCCGGTCTGCCGTCCTGGTGGAAAGAACTCGTCGAGCGATTGCAGGCCGTCGACGTCGAACGAACGACGCCGATGGACGCGCTTCGCCTGCTCCAAGAGATAAAGTCCATCGTTCCAGAAGGCACTTGAAAAAATCCGAGTGAGCCGGTATCACACCTCGCTTAATCGGTGATCGGCGTCTCTCGGCCTAGGTTGTCTGTTATCTTGTGGTGCTCCGTGAAATTAGATCGTATTGCGATTCAATCTCTCCTCATGTTGACGGCGATCTCCGCCACTGGCTGTGCCGATCCCAAGGAAAAGTTCGGCCGGACGTGGTACATCGACGGCGCCGGCAACTGGGGCTTTGGCGTGCTGGACGTGCCGCTGGGCATGGAGGATGCCGGCTACAAAGGCATCGTCACAAACCACCATTGGTCGCTGACCATGAACCCCGCGCTGGACCAGACGCTGCGGTTCATCGCCCGCGGGTCTGGGGCGCTACTCGGCAGCGAAATCACCGATTACTTGAAACACAACCCCAACGCCGACGCGAACATCATCGCCCTCTCCGCCGGCACCGGCGTTGCCGTCTGGGCCGCCGAAAGCGTCCAGCCCCCGTACAAACTCAGCAGCCTCGTGCTCGTGGGCGCGAGCATCTCCAGCAACTACGACACGCGCAAGGCCCTCGAAAACATGAAGGGCAAGATTTACGTTTTCTACGCCTCCAGTGATCCCGTCCTTCAGGGTCCCGTCCGACTTCTCGGCACGATCGACGGCACCTTTGACGACGCCGCCGGTATCGTCGGGCTCCGCGGCGCCGGTAAGTCGAGCGGCCGGATCGTCAACATCGGTTGGAATTCGCGATATAGCTCACTCGGTTGGACTGGCGGACATGCCGACTGTACCAACCGCCGGTTCGTGCGTGCAGAGATCGCCAAGCGGATCGATCCCTCGCTCAACTACCCCCACAAGTCTCCCAATGGCAAAGTGGTTGCCCAATTGGAATCTTCCGCCGGTGTTGATGACCCCGTTGAAATTGCTAGTAGCCCCTAAAATCGTTGCACCAAACGGCCGTCTTTGCAACCGCCATAGACCTCCGCTACTATAAAAAGGTTAACTGGCCTCTTCTCGCCGACGAGTCGTTTCCATGCGCACTTGGATCATTGTGACCGCCGTAACCGTCGTGGCCGGCGGTTCCGCCGTCTACATATCCTCTTACAGCCGCGGCGGCGACTATGAGATCGCCGTCGCGCCGGTCGAGTCCGGCCCGCTCACGATGACCATCGAGACCAGCGGGACCGTCGAGCCCCTTTCCACCGTCGAGGTCGGTTGCGAGGTCACCGGCAAGATCATCGAACTCCCCGTCGACAACGACGAGCCGGTCAAGAAGGGACAAGTCATCTGCCGCATCAACCCCGAACTCGCTCAAGCGGAGGACGATCAGGCGAGCGCGGATTTCCTCAAGGCCCAAGGCGCCTTGGCGGACGCGAAGATCGCCCATGACGAGCAGGTCGCCAATCTGCCTGTTCGGACTCGGCAGGCCCTGGCCGACAAACAGGC
>CAYMXF010000082.1:0-3616 GCA_964393935.1 uncultured Planctomycetaceae bacterium | reverse complement strand
CCGTTAACGCTGGAAGAGCGGCAGGCGGTGATTCGCGACGCGCAATGGCCGCCCCAGCCGGCGATGGACGCCGAAGGCCGCCCTGCCGACTATTGCACCAAGGCCAGCGCCTGGCGCTTCGATGCGGCTACAAAGAAGTGGCAGCTTGTCACGCTATGGATCGGCATCACCGATAACGTCACTACCGAAATCCTCGCCGGCGCCAAGCCCGGCGACCCCTTCGTCAAGCGCTTCATCGACAGCTCCTCCACGGGCTTCAAGTTGAAGGAGGCGATCAAGCTCGCCAGCCCGGATAATCGAACCATTTAATCCAGCCGAGCCTATGACCGACGCCTTACGAACCGCTTCCGCCGGCCCCGCCACTGCTGAACGCCCACAAAGCGCCACCGTCATCGAACTACGCGACTTGCACAAGATTTACGACGCGGGCGATACCGGCGTCCACGCGCTTCGCGGGCTGAATCTCGACATCCGCGAAGGCGAATACCTGGCGATCATGGGCGCCAGCGGCTCCGGCAAATCGACCCTGCTCAACATCCTGGGCGCGCTCGACGTTCCCTCGCGCGGGACCTATCGCCTCGCCGGCCAGGAGACCAGCCATCTCTCACGCGACGAGCTGGCGACGCTGCGAAACACCTACATCGGCTTCATCTTCCAGAACTTCAACCTGCTGACTCGCAGCACCGCCCTCGAAAACGTCGAGCTGCCGATGGTCTATGCCGGCGTCCCCACGGCCCGTCGCCATGCCGCCGCCGCCTCCGCGCTCGCCAAGGTCAGCCTCAGCGACCGCGGTCACCACCTGCCATCGCAGCTTTCCGGCGGTCAGCAGCAACGCGTCGCCATCGCCCGCTCGCTGGTGAACAACCCGCGCATCCTTCTGGCCGACGAACCGACCGGCAACCTCGACTCGCACACCAGCGGCGAGATCATGAAGATCCTCATGGATCTGCACGAGAACGAGCATCGAACCATCATCATCGTCACGCACGATCCCGGCATCGCCTCCTTCACGCAGCGCGTCATTGTCCTGCGCGACGGCGAGGTCGTCGCCGATCAGCCGACGCCGCGCTGCGGCGGACCGTCCGTGCCGGACGTGCGGGCCCTCTCCGCGGAGGTGGCGTAGCGTGTCATTGTCGATGGAGAATCGCATTTGGGGTGGCACGGTCTCGCCAAAAGCGAGGCCGTGGTCGCATACCGGCACACGGCCTGTCTTCGCCAGACCGTGCCACACCAACAACGGAGTCGCTTAGCCATGTTCGCCCTCTGGATCGAATGCTTCAAGATGGGCCTCCGCGAATTGTGGCGGCACCGCCTGCGCAGCATGTTGACCATGATCGGTATGATCATGGGCGTCTCGGTCGTGATCATCTGCGTCAGCATCGTGCAAGGCGTGAAGGACTCGATCATCGGCGACATCCGCAAGGCCGGCCGCAACATGATCTTCGTCGTGAGCCAAGAGATTAAAAAGACCGACACGCCGCAATCTGGGATGTTCCTCAAGAGCAATCTCTCGCGCGCCGACGCCGAGGCCGTCGAATCCGAATGCGACGCCGTCGCGATGGCCACCGGCATCCGCAGCCAGAGCCTCCAGATCGTCAACGAGACGGGGCATGCCAGCGCCGTCGTCACCGGCGCAAACCACAAATACCCGGCCATTCGCAACTGGACCATCGCCGAGGGCCGCGACTTGGAGCCCTTCGACATCGTCGCCCCGCGGCGCGTCTGTCTGATCGGCCAGACCGTCGTCCGCGAACTCTTCGGTGACAAGAGCCCGCTGAACCAGAGCGTCCGCATCGGCCAACTGACCTTCAAAATCGTCGGCGTGCTCGAGGCCAAGGGCTACAATCCCCTCGGCATGGACGAGGACAAAGCATTGATCGTCCCGCTGCCGCTCATTTTGCGCGACTTGATGGGCGTTCCGGAGCCGGACGTGATCCTTTGTTCCGCCAAAAGTGAGACCGACGTCGGCCCCGCCGTGGCGCAAATCTCCGACCTGCTCCGCCAGCGCCACAAGCTCGCCGAAGCCGATGAGAACGACTTCAAAGTGACGACGCTCAAGGAAAAGGAGGAGCAGGCCCGCTCGGTCAGCAATCAGATGACGCTGCTGGTGTTCTTCCTGGCCCTGGTGAGCCTCGCGGTGGGCGGCGTGGGGATCATGAACATCATGCTCGTCGCCGTGACCGAGCGGACCCGCGAGATCGGCATCCGCATGGCCATCGGCGCCTCGACCAGGGCGATCAGCCGGCAGTTCCTGGTCGAGGCGGCGGTCGTTTCCACCGCCGGCGGCGCGGTCGGCATCGTCTTGGGCATCCTCGGGGCCGCATCGATCGCCAACGCGATCGGCATCCAACCGCTCATGTCCGCGTGGCTGGTCCTGGCCGCCTTCGCTTTCAGCGCCGGCGTTGGTGTCGCCTTCGGCTTCCTGCCCGCGCGCCGCGCAGCAGGATTGAACCCGATCGAAGCGCTGAGGCACGATTAGAAAAATGACGAATTATAAATTACAAATTACGAAAGGCAATTCAAACGTGAGAATGCGCGGCGATCTCTTTTCGTCATTCGTCATTCGTCATTTGTAATTCGGTCCTATCATGCCTCCCCTCATCCCCAACCGCTTTCTTTTCAAGTTCGAGTTCCCCCTGCTGCGCTGTCCGAAACCTCCGGCGATCGATGGCCGGGCAAACAAGTGGGACCGCCGTTACCTGCTACCGCCGCTACACGAGCTGGACGACAAGCCGCCGATCGGCGACGTGCTCATGACCTGGGATCGGGCCGGGCTCTACCTGGCCGTCAGCGTCACGGGCAAGAAGCGACCGCTGCATTGTGATCCCGAGCGATTCAAGCAGTCGGATTGCCTGCGGCTCATGACCGACATGCGCGACACCCGCGACAGCCGCCGGGCCGGCCGCTTCTGCCAGCACTTCTATTTCCTCCCGACCGGCGGCGGCGCAAAAGGCCGCGAGCCCGTCGCCGGCGCAGCCAAGATCGCCCGGGCGATGCAGGACGCCCCGCTCGCCGCCCCCGGCCGGCTGCCCATCGCCGCCGACGTACGCAAGGACGGCTACAGCTTCACGGCTCACCTTCCGGCCGAGATACTCGTCGGCTTCGACCCCGCCGAGAACCCGCGGATCGGTCTTTACTACATGCTCGAAGACGCCGAACTCGGCCAGCAGTGGCTGACCGTCGGCGACGATCTGAACTGGTGGATGGACCCGAGCACCTGGGCGACGGCGGTGCTGAGGGAATGACGAATTACAAATTACGAATTACGAAAGGCCCTCTCGCAGTGCGGGTTCCCTTTTTTGTAATTCGTAATTCGTCATTCGGAATTTTCTCAGTGCCTAAAATGCCTCGTCCCCGTGAAGATCATCGCCGCACCGCGCTCGTCGCAGACGGCGATCGTTTCTTCGTCGCGCTTCGACCCGCCGGGCTGGATGATCGCCGTCACGCCGGCGTCCAGCAGGATCTCCGGCCCATCGCGGAAGGGGAAGAAGGCGTCCGACGCGGCGGCCGAGCCTTTGAGCTTGTCGGCATGGCCGTTTTCCTTGGCCAGCCACGTCGCGATCCGGCAACTCATCACGCGGGACATCTGCCCGGCCCCGTTGCCGATGAGCATCCC
>CAYMXF010000081.1:0-11894 GCA_964393935.1 uncultured Planctomycetaceae bacterium | reverse complement strand
CAGTCCAGCACGCCGCGGACAATGTGATATCGAATGCCGGGCAGGTCGCGGACGCGACCGCCGCGGACCAGCACGATCGAGTGTTCCTGGAGGTTGTGGCCGATGCCGGGGATATAGGCCGTAACTTCGCGACCGTTGGACAGGCGCACGCGGGCGACCTTCCGCAGGGCGGAGTTGGGCTTCTTGGGCGTCATCGTCTTGACGATGAGGCAGACGCCGCGCTTCTGCGGGGAATTATCCAGGTCCTTCGACTTGGACTTGCGCACCTCATGCCGCCGCGGCCGGGCACACAGTTGGTTAATCGTTGGCATTGCGACCTCTATACGTTTCCAGCCACACTGTGGCCCCCGAGGGAAGCCGTCAGTGGAAAGCCCTGTAGACTAACGGACGGCTGCTAACACCGTCAACCGCAGCATCCCACGTCATTCGCCCTCACCCCCGACCCTCTCCCTTCAAAGGGAGAGGGAGTCCTAGGCGATGGTGGCTTGCGATCCTTTCGAATCCTCCGTCGTCAGTGAGGCACCCGGTACGCCTGCAACGGCCATCGCACCTTCCGCAAGGCCCACCGTCTCGGTTTCCGCCGAGGCGGGCTCGCCGACAATTTCCGGCATTCGGACTTCGACCGGCTCTTCGGGTGTCGGCTCACCGAGATGCCTGACGGACATCTCCACATGATCCTTGAACGCCGTCCCGGCCGGGATCAATTTGCCGAGAATGACGTTTTCCTTGAGACCGACGAGGCGGTCCACCGCGCTACACAGGGCGGCTTCGGTGAGCACCTTCGTCGTCTCCTGGAAGCTCGCCGCGGAGATGAAGGACTCGCTTTGCAGCGCGGCCTTGGTGATGCCGAGCAGTACCGTACCGGCCGTCGCGGGCTTGGGTTTGCGGCCCTTGGCGGGGGCCTTGCCGGCCTCTTCAAGGGCTTCGTTCGCCGTATTGAGTTCTTCTTTAGTGACGAGCTGCCCCTCGGCGAGGGTCGAATCGCCGATATCGGTGATCTTCACGCTCTTCGACAGGCGCTGGTTCTCAGCACGGAATCGGAACTTGTCGATGACGTCGCCGGGTAAGAGCGCCGAGTCGCCGGACTGGTCGACCTTCACCTTGCGAAGCATCTGGTTGACGATGGTTTCGATGTGCTTGTCGTTGATCCCCACGTTCTGCGAGCGATAGACCGACTGCACTTCGTGGAGCAGATAATTCTGGAGCGATTCTTCGCCCTTGATCGCCAGGATGTCGTGCGGAACGAGCGGCCCGTCGCAGAGCGGGTCGCCCGCCTCGACGCGGTCGCCGGCGTGGACGAGCAGGTGCTTGTCCTGCGGGACATGATGCTCGCGGGCTTCGAGGTCCTTGCTGTCCGGGTGGATGACGATGGTCATCTTGCCGCGGCGGCGATCGCTGCGAATTTCGATGGTGCCGGAGATCTCGGCCATGACGGCCGGTTCTTTGGGCTTGCGGGCCTCGAAGATTTCCGTGACGCGTGGCAAACCGCCGGTGATGTCCTGGGTACCGGAGAGTTCGCGAGGTCTTCGGGCCAGCAGCCAGCCGGCCTTCACTGCGTCCTTCTCGTTCACCTCGATACGCGCCTTGGCCGGCAGATAGTGGTATTCGATGATCTTTCCGTCTTTGTCCTCGATAATGACCTGAGGGTTCTTGTCGCCGCGATGCTCGACAACGACGTATTTCGACGCCTTGCCTTCGCTTTCGAGGCGGACGGTCTCGCCCTCGACGACGTCCTGGAAGCGGATGTAGCCTCCGGCCTCGGCCAGGATCGGCGTCAAGTGCGGGTCCCAGTTACACAGGACGGTCCGCGGCTTGACGGTCGCGCCGTCGGCGACGTGTACGCGGGCGCCATAGGGAAGCTTGTGGCGCTCGAGCTCGCGGCCCTTGTCGTCGTTTAAGGCTAGTTCGCCGTTACGTTTCAGGACGATCATGCAGCGCTCGTTGTTCGTCGGGTCGATAAAGTCCACGGCGTTCAGGTCATGGAACTTCACGATACCGCCGCTCGCGCACTTGATGTCGCTTTCGATGACCGAGCGGCTCGCGACGCCGCCGGTGTGGAACGTCCGCATCGTGAGCTGCGTGCCGGGCTCGCCGATCGACTGAGCGGCGATGATGCCGATGGCCATCCCCGACTCGACGATCTTGCCGGTGGACATGTCCACACCGTAGCAACGGGCGCAGACGCCTTGCGGGCTTTCGCAAGTGAGCGGGCTGCGGACGCGGATCTTTTCCAGGCCCAGGCCGCCTTCGGCCGGAGTGCTTTCGATCCGACGCGCGATATCGCCCGTAATGATGTCGTTTTCCTTGACGACGATCTCGTCGGTAACGGGATGGCGGATCGTGTCGCGGGCGATGCGGCCGACGATCGACTCGGTCAGTGTGATATCGACTTCTTCACCTTTATAGCGGGTTTCCTTGGTGATGCCGTTGATCGTGTTGCAATCCCGGGTGGTCACGATGACGTTCTGTGCGACGTCGGCGAGCTTTCGCGTCAGGTAGCCGCTATCCGCCGTCTTGAGGGCTGTGTCGGCCAGGCCCTTGCGGGCGCCGTGCGTCGAGCTGAAGTACTCCAACACGGACAAGCCCTCGCGGAAGTTCGCCTTGATCGGCGTCTCGATGATTTCTCCCGAGGGCTTGGCCATCAGGGCGCGCATGCCGGCGAGCTGGCGGACCTGATCGGTGCTGCCGCGGGCGCCGGAGTCGGTCATCAGGAAGATGGGGTTAAGATACTTGCGCGCGCCGGCGTCCCCGGGTTGGACATAGTTCATGTTCACGTCGCGGAAATCGTTCTTGATGTCGTGCATCATCGCTTCGGTGACGCGTTCGCGGACATGCACCCACGTGTCGATGAGTTGGTTATAGCGCTCCAGGTTGGTGATCGCGCCTTGCTGGAAGGCCTTGGTGATGCGGTCCACCTTCTTTTGCGCTTCCTCGATGAAGCCCTTCTTCTTGTCTGGGATGCGCATGTCGGTGAGACCAAAGGACAGGCCGGCCAACGTGCTGCGCTTGAAGCCCAGTTCCTTGATGCGATCCAGGACGTCGATCGTCTCGGCGCGGCCGAGGTAGGCGTAACAATCGGCGATGACGCGACCGGCGCCCTTCTGACTGAGCGGGTAGTTATAGAAAGGCATTCCCACCGGCAGGATATCGTTGAAGATGAGCCGCCCCACGGTCGTCGTGATGACTTTATTGGCAGGGACCGCCACGGGCCGCTTCTTTTGGCCCTCGACCATCTGATTGCGCTCGATACGGACACGAATCGGTTCGTGGACCGAGACTTTGCCGAGTTCGTAGGCGAGCAAGGCTTCCTGGAAAGTGGAGTAAGCCCGCTTAGCCTGCTGGGTGGCCTCGTGCGAGTGATCGCACGTGAGATAAAAAATGCCCATGACGATGTCCTGGCTGGGAGACATGATGGGCGATCCGCTGGCGGGGCTGAAGATGTTGTTCGTCGCCATCATCAGCACGTGGGCTTCGACCTGCGCCTCGATGGAAAGCGGAAGGTGAACGGCCATTTGGTCGCCGTCGAAGTCGGCGTTGAAACCTTTGCAGACGAGCGGGTGAATCCGGATGGCGTTGCCCTCGACGAGCACGGGCTCGAAGGCCTGAATGCCCATGCGGTGCAGCGTCGGCGCTCGGTTGAGCAGGACCGGGTGCTGGTAAATCACTTCCTCGAGGATGTCCCAGATTTCCTGGTCGCGCCGTTCGAGCATCTTCTTGGCGCTCTTGATCGTGTCGGCGAAGCCGCGCTCCTTGAGCTTGCGAATGATGAACGGCTGATAGAGTTCCAAGGCGATCTTCTTGGGCAGACCGCACTGGTGCAGCTTCAACTCGGGGCCGACGACGATGACGCTTCGCGCGGAATAGTCCACGCGTTTGCCGAGGAGGTTTTCGCGGAAGCGACCCTGCTTGCCCTTGATCATGTCGGTCATGCTCTTGAGCGGCCGGTTGGACGATCCGAGCACGGGTCGGCGGCAGCGGCCGTTGTCGAACAAAGCATCGACGGCCTGCTGGAGCATGCGCTTTTCATTGCGGATAATGACTTCGGGCGCGTTCAGGTCGATCAACTTCTTCAGACGGTTGTTGCGGTTGATGATGCGGCGATAGAGGTCGTTCAGGTCGCTCGTGGCGAAGTTGCCGCTGTCGAGCAGAACGAGCGGCCGCAGGTCCGGCGGGATGACCGGGATGACGTCCATCACCATCCACGTGGGTTCGTTGGCGCTGTTGCGCAGGCTCTCGACGATCTTCAGCCGTTTGGATAGATCCTTGATCTTCTGCTTGCTATTGGTGTTCAAGATCGCCTCGCGCAGTTCGATGCTGAGCTGGGGAAGCGTCAGTTTGGACAGCAGGCTCTTGATCGATTCGGCGCCGATCTGGGCCTCGAAGTTGTCGCCGTACTTGTCGAGGCTGCTGCGGTATTCCTCCTCGGAGAGAATCTGGCCGCGCTTGAGCGGCGTGTCCTTGGGCTCGATGACGACGTAGTCCTGAAAGTAGATCACCTTCTCCAGGTCGGACGTCTTCATGTCGAGCAGCGCGCCCAAGCGGGAGGGCATCGCCTTGAAGAACCAGATGTGGACGATCGGCGCGGCCAGGTTGATATGGCCCATGCGCTTGCGGCGCACGCGGCTGTGCGTCACCTTGACGCCGCAGCGGTCGCAGATCATGCCCTTGTGCTTCGTGCCTTTGTACTTGCCGCAGAAGCACTCCCAGTCGCGCTCGGGTCCGAAGATCCGCTCGCAGAACAAGCCATCCTTCTCGGCACGGTAGGTGCGGTAGTTGATGGTTTCGGGCTTGCGCACCTCGCCGTAGGACCAGGAGCGGATGTCGTTGGGCGAGGCCAGCGAAATCTTCACCGAGCCATAATCGTTCACGCGATCGTAAATGCTGTCAGCCATCGTTTCTTTTCCTCTGCGGACGGTTCATCCGTCGCCGCGGATCTTCAAGACGCTTTCGCGTTTCTTCTACTTTCGGACGGCCGCCGAAGCCGCCGTCATCGTGGCCACCGGGGCGCTTTTCGCGCCGGGGGCGACGTCGAGCATCATCGGCACCACGCCGGCCGCTCGACGGAATCCCAATTCTTCACAAAAATCGACTTCGGTTCCGTAGGCAGCGGCGTCGATCCGTTCGCACCCCTGGTCGGCCAAGGCGCGGATAACGAGTTCGGCCATCTGTCGGGCAATGCCGTATTGATCGTGCTCGATGCGCCCATCGATATGGGTCACGGCCCCCGGCCCTTGTCGTGCCGGATCGAGCTTGCACTCCGTCAGGTAGCCACGGACGCCGTCGGCTAGGCCGCGGGCGATCCCAATGAGCCGGCCGTCGGATTCGCGGGCGGTCACGAAGCAGACGGAGTTGTCGACCATCTTCGAGAGCTTGTCGACGGCCTGCGGCATCACGCAGCCTTGTGCGTCATAGAACGCCTTCAGCTCGGCGATGTCGATCTTGTCCACGACTTCACACTTGATTGGGTTCATGATCAAACGCTCCTGACAAGGGCGTCGGGCGGCTCGCACGCCGCCGGCGTCGGACCGACCATCAGATCAACCTGCCTTTTTCGAGCTGGATGTTCATGCCCAGCCCGCGGATTTCGTTGCACAACACGTCGAAGGACACGGGCGTTCCCGCTTCGAGGGTGTTTTCGCCCTTGACCATGGACTCGTAGATCTTTGTCCGGCCTTCCACGTCGTCGGACTTGACCGTGAGCAATTCCTGAAGGATGAAAGCCGCGCCGTAGGCCTCCAGACCCCACACTTCCATTTCCCCAAAGCGCTGACCGCCGGTGCGGGCCTTACCGCCCAGGGGTTGCTGCGTGATAAGCGAGTAGGGGCCGGTGGCGCGAGCGTGAATTTTGTCGTCCACCAGGTGGTGCAGCTTCATCATGTAGATTTGGCCGATCGTGACCGGCTGATCGAACTTGTCGCCGGTACGGCCGTCATAGAGATCGATCTTTCCGCCATAGGGCATCTTGCACAATACCAGGTTTCGTTTGTCGGCCTCCGCGACGGCCTTGGGATCGGCGGCAAGTTCCTCGACTTTGCGGTTGGCCTCTTCGACCGCCGCATGCAACTCCGCTTCCTTGCATCCGTCGAAGACCGGCGTAACCGCCTGGAAGCCGAGAATCTTGGCCGCCCAGCCGAGGTGCGTTTCGAGAATCTGCCCGACGTTCATGCGCGAAGGCACGCCGAGCGGGTTGAGCATGATGTCGACCGGCGTTCCGTCGGCGAGGAACGGCATGTCCTCGACGGGCAGGATCTTGGCGATCACGCCCTTGTTTCCGTGACGGCCGGCCATCTTGTCGCCGACGGAAAGCTGCCGCTTGGTCGCGGTGTAGACTTTGACCATTTCGAGGACGCCCGAGGGCAATTCGTCGCCGCGCTTGATCTGGGCGATCTTGCGCTCGCGCTCCTCGATCTGCTCGACGATGCGCGGCCAGTAGCGATCGTAGAGGGCCTCGCACTCGTCGCGCTTGTTTACCGGCTTGACCCATTTCACGTTGAATCGCCAGTTCAGTTTCTCGTCACAGATCTGTTCCATGACGACGTCGGGGTTGTCGCTGCGTCCGACGACCTGCTTGGTCTCGGGGTCGATGATCGGCTGGCCGGCGATCCCCTCCATCTCCTCCAACATCTTTCGGAAGATGGCAATGATGCGGAGGTTTATCGCGTTCTTATAGTCTTTGATGCGCTTTTGAACGAGCCGCTTTTGGTCCTCCGAGAGGTGCGTACGGCGGCTGAATCGTTTCGCGTCGATAACGATGCCGGCGATCCCGCTAGGCACTTCGAGCGAGTCGTTTTTCACGTCCTCGCCGGCTCGGCCGAAGATCGCGTGCAGGAGCTTCTCTTCGGGCGACAGCTCGCTCTTGCTCTTGGGCGAGACCTTGCCGACGAGGATGTCGCCGGTGTGGACCTCCGTGCCGATGCCGATGATGCCGTTTTCGTCGAGGCTGCGGAGAGCACGCTCGGAAACGTTGGGGATGTCGCGGGTGAACTCCTCGCGGCCGAGCTTCGTCTCGCGGATTTCGATCTCATGTTCGTCGATGTGGATGCTTGTAAACGTGTCGTTCTTGACGAGCCGTTCGGAGATCAGGATGGCGTCCTCGAAGTTGTAACCGTCGTAGGTCATGAACGCGACGAGGACGTTGCGGCCGAGGGACAATTCGCCGTTTCGGCACGCTGGGCCGTCGGCGATGATCTGGCCCTTCTTGATCTTCTGGCCGAGCGTGACCAGCGGGACTTGGTTCAGGCAGGTGCGCTCGTTAAGGCCCTGGAACTTGCGGAGTTCGTATTCCTCCGTGTTGTCCAGGACGATCCGCGAAGCGTCCACGTGCGTCACTGTGCCGTCGGCCTGGGCATGCACGACCATGCCGCTGTTCTTCGCGACGACGCGCTCCATTCCCGTCGCCACGATCGGCGGTTCGGTGATCAATAGAGGTACCGCCTGGCGCTGCATGTTTGAGCCCATCAGCGCGCGGTTGGCGTCGTCGTGTTCGAGGAAGGGGATCAAGCTCGCCGAGACGCCGACCGTCTGTTTCGGCGAGATGTCGATGTATTCGATCTCGTCCTTGGTGACCAAAGCGAGGTCGCCGCGGATGCGCGCCATGATGTGGTCGCCTGTGACTCTGCTCGCCTTGGGGTCCACCGCGTCCGGCGGGGCCAGAATAGTCTTCATTTCCTCGTCGGCGCGCAGGAACTCGTGGCCGCCGTTGACGAGGCCGCCTTTTTCCACTTTGCGGTAAGGCGTAATCAGGAAGCCGTACTCATCGATCTTCGAGTAGATGCTGAGCGAGGCGATCAGGCCGATGTTCGTGCCTTCGGGCGTCTCGATCGGACAGATGCGGCCGTAGTGGCTGATGTGTACGTCACGGACTTCAAAGCCGGCTCGCTTGCGGTTGAGGCCGCCGGGGCCCAGCGCCGAGAGTCGGCGTTCGTGGGTCAACTGGCTGAGCGGGTTGGTCTGGTCGACGACCTGCGACAATTCCCCGCGGCCGAAGAAGAACTCGATCGCGCCGGAGATTGCCTTGGAGTTGATCAGCTCGGGAATCTTTCCCAGTTGATCGGGCTCGCGCATGCTCATGCGCTCCTGCACCGTGCGGCGGAGCTTGAGGAAGCCCTTGCGGATTTCGTCGCAGGCCAATTCATCGATGGTGCGCAGGCGGCGGTTGCCCAGGTGATCGATGTCGTCCTCGCCCACGATGACACGGGTCTGCCGCCAGCCGTATTCGTGGACGTTGCCGACCGAGAGGAGGTCCTTGTGGCCGTGCTTCTGAAGAACAGCGGCGACTTCCTCAAACGGCTGGAAGGCGACGTGCTTGGTGCCGCTGCCGAACAGCTCGCGCCACTCGGCCTCGATCTGGGTCTCGCCCGAGTCGGTCAATCGCTTGGAATCGGCCTCGTTAAACGTGTAGATCACGCCGGGCCGCGGATAGTAATTCATGAAGTCGACCTGCACGGCTTCGGCCTGACCGTGCTTGGAGGAGGCCAGGTACGCGTCGATGCCTTCAAGCACCCGGGCGGCCCGCGTCCGGATCGTCGCGACGATGTAATCGCGGGCGAGCTTGGTCACGTCGGCGTCGCGGTCCTGTCGGCTTCGGCCCAGCAAGGTTCGCATGAGATCGAGGTTGATCGAACTCGTCGGTACCCATTCGGTGGGGGTATCGCACAGACTGCGAAGCTGCCGGTGCAATTCCTTCACGACCTCGATCGGCTGGAGCTTGCGGCGGCCGTCCTTGATGGAGTCAAGTTGACCCAGGGCGACGCCTTCCTTGGGGTCCTTTACCTCATGGCCCTTGGACTGGTAGCCGTTGAGTTGTTCACTGAGTTCGCGGGTCCAGCGGAGCATGCAAAGCTCGAAGGGCACGCGCTGCGGGACGGAGAAGCCGACGCGCTCCTGGCTCCGTAGATCGAGCAAGTAGCGGAGGCAGGCGACGAAGTCCGCCGCCGTAAGCGTATTCAACGAGGTCGGAATGGACAGGCCGAACTTTCGATTGATGCGGAACCGTCCGACCCGGCCGAGGCGATAGCGGTTCGCGTCGTAAAACTTCTCGTGGAAGAGCTTGACGGCCTTGTCGAGCTGCGCCGGGTTGCCCGGGCGAAGGCTTTTGTAAATGCGCATCAGCGCGTCTTCATGGCTGTGGCTGTTGTCCTCCGCCAGGGTGTTGAGGATGAGCGGGTCGCCGACTTTTTCGACGACCTCGATCTGCTTGATATTGCTCGCCTGGATGCGGGCGACGGCGTCGCCGATCTGGCAACCCGCGCGGACCAGCGGCTCGCCCGCCTCGGCTTCTTTACCTTCGTCCAGGCGCACTTCGGAGACCACGTACATGTCGGCGCGAAGGTTGGCGACGCGGATCAATTTGGTCGGGTAGAACTCGCGGATGATGTCTTCGTCGCGTCCGTAACGGGGGTCCATGGCCCTCAGGAAGTTCGTCGCCGGAATCTTGCTCGACTGGTCGATGCGGACGGACATGACGTCCTTGCGCGTGATGTTGATCTCCACCCAACTCCCGCGCTCGGGGATGATGCGGCAGGCGTGGAGCGGCCGGTCGGCCTCAAGCGTCTCCTTGATGAAGTCCACGCCGGGAGAGCGGTGGAGCTGCGAGACGATGACGCGCTCGGCGCCGTTAATGATGAACTCGCCGCCGCCGATCATGATCGGAAGGTCGCCGAGATAGATGCGATCCTCGTAGATTTCGTCCTTGTCTTTGCGGTGGAGCTTGCAGCGGATGCGCAGCGGCATGCCGTAGGTCAGACGGAGCTGCCGGCACTCGTCGGGCGTGTAGCGCGGCTTGCCGAGCGTATAGTCGAGATACTCCAGGACGATGTTCTCGTCGTAGCTGGAGATCGGGAAGACTTCGCGGAGGAGGCCTTCCAGTCCGGTCGGCGTCCGCTGGTCCGGCGCCGCGCCCTCCTGGAGGAATCGCTTGTACGAGCCGACCTGAATCTCGATCAGGTTCGGAATCGGCATCGCGTCGCCGATTTTGTTGAAATTACGAATCTCTTGCGTGACGATCATCATTCACCTTTTGGTCGGATCAGGCTAAAGCGTCGAAGAAGAAGACCACCGGTCATTTGTCGCATGGGATGCGATTCGAGGGGAGCGCGCAACGAGGGCGCTGCTGATAGCGCCGTGCCAGTCAGCAGGGAGCCCGGAACGAATCGTCGACGGCGAGTACGTCATCGAGTCGAATGCGCGGACGGAACGTTGGTTTGCACCAGGGGACTGTCCCCCGCGGAGGCCATCTGACGTACAGCAGACCAGTCCCACACCCGATCGGCCGATTTCCGCCTCCGCAGCGGAGAAGCTAATTAGTATAAACTGATTGTTGGAATATGCCAGTGGAAAATTTTCGCATCCTCTGGCCATAACAGGATAAGGATGTAACTATAGTGAAATAAATGTGTTATGTAACAATTCGCCTCGGTTCCGATTTCGATTCCTCTCGTTTGCCGACAGGCCGGCGTCAGAACCCCGGCCGCAAGGCCGGGTCGGGCAGCGCTGCCACACAAGACGGACGCTTACCACCAGACCCGAGCGAGGCACGGAGAAATGGGACACGATTGACAAGATTTACAGGATTTGGATTTGACCTCTTCATCTTGTCCATCTTGTAAATCCTGTCCGTTCGGGCTCCCTACTCAGTCGTTCGGGCTTCCTCCTCAGTCACCCTCACCACCTCTGCGCCTCCGCGCCTCTGCGTGAGACTTCTTCTTCGCGCCGACGGCCTTGACGACAGCCCTCCAGTCCACTACAAAAAGCCGATGGCACAAGATGAGCCGATTACTTGTTCGGTCATCACCCCGGAGCGGCAGGTGCTCCAAACGACGGCCAACTCGGTCGTCTTCCCCGCCCACGACGGTCTGGTTGGCATTCTAAAGGACCGCGCGCCGTTGCTTTGTGAGTTGGGGACCGGCCCGCTCCGCGTGGAGTCCCGCGAGGGCGGAACCCGCGAGCTGTTCGTCGACGGCGGTTTTGCCCAGGTGCTCGACAATCAGGTCACGATCCTGACCGATCGGGCCATTCTCGTCGAGGAGCTATCCCGCGAAAAAGCGCAAGCAGCCCTCGCCGAAGCGGAGAAAATGCCCGCGAAAGACGAAGCCGCCACGGCCGCCCGTCAAAAGGCGATCGAACGCGCCAAGGCCCAAATTCACCTCGCCAAAAAATAGCGATATAATGAACCAATGGCCACGACTTCGGAACATCGCATATTGGACCGGATGCTCGATCCCGTAGGCCGTTGCCTGACGCCGGCGGTCGCTTCGCGCATCGCTTCTCTCAGGGCGGATCCCCGAACGCAACATCGTCTGGACGAATTGGCCGAAAAAAACGCCGAGGGCCGGCTCTCTCCTCGCGACGAAGCCGAGTATGATGCCTACGTCGAGGCCCTCGACATGATCGCCATCCTGCAAGCCAAAGCGCGAAAGATTCTGAAGGCGGCGGGGCGCTCGCGGTGACCGAGGCCCGGCGCGAGTCCGTTCGGAAGCGGGCCCGCGGTCGCTGCGAATACTGTCATCTTCGCCAGGCCGATGCGCCGTTCGTCAAGCACCACATCGAGCACGTCGTCCCCCGTCAACATGGAGGCGACGACGACCTGAGCAACTTGGCGCTCGCTTGCTATCGCTGCAACAAGTTCAAAGGCCCGAATCTGTCGGCCTTCGACCCGCGCACGGACAGAATGATTCGGCTTTTCAATCCTCGGCGTCAACGCTGGCGCGACCACTTCGCCCTTCGTGGCGTCCTCGTGCTCGGCCGAACAGCCACGGGCCGCGCCACGGTCGAACTTCTCCGGATGAACGCCACAAAGCGACAATCGCTGCGCCGCCAGCTAGGCCGGTAACGGCCGCCCGCGCCATCCCCGTCGAGGAAATCTCCCGCGAAAAAGCCGAGCAGGCCCTGGCCGA
>CAYMXF010000080.1:4451-11942 GCA_964393935.1 uncultured Planctomycetaceae bacterium | reverse complement strand
TCGCGCTCGTGCCAATCGGCGGCGGGCCAGAGGTCCGCGACGCTGGGAATGTGCGGATTTCCGCGCGGCACTTTGACCCGGATCGCGATGAGATGCTGCCGCTTCCAAAGCTCGGGCCGATGCGCCTCGCCCACGAGAGAGTCGAGGTCGTAAATCGCAACGAGCTGATCGTCCTCCAACAAATCCAGCGCCGAAATGCAGCGGAGCATGTTGAACCCCAGCCGCGAATCGTCCCGCAGGAAGCGGGCGACCTCCGGCCAGGCGTCGGCCGCGACGACGACGTGAGGATGCGCCGTCTGCAAGTTGGAATCGGCGATCTTGTCGCCGAACTTCGTCTTGAGGATTTCCGCAATTGCTTCGGGGGCCATGGGAATCTCAATTATCAATTACGAATGAAGAATGACGAAAGTAGCGAGCGCGACGTCAAGTCATTTGTAATTCGTAATTCGTCATTGGACATTTCTCAAGCCGTCTCGGCGGCGCCGAACAGCGCCTCTTTCTTCGCGATCATCCACCGATCCTTGGCGATCGTCTGGTGCTTGATCTTGTCCTGGAGACGCATGAGACCTTCCAAGAGCGCCTCCGGCCGCGGCGGGCAGCCGGGCACATAGATATCCACCGGTACGACGAGATCGACGCCCTTGACGACGTGATAGCCGTGCTTGAAATAAGGCCCGCCGCCCACGGTGCACGCGCCCATCGCGATCACGTATTTCGGCTCGGCCATCTGGTTGTAAAGCCGCTTCACGCGGCTGGCCATTTTGAACGTGACGGTGCCGGCGACGATCATCAGATCGGCTTGCCGCGGCGTCGCGCGAAAGGCCCCCGCCCCGAAGCGGTCGATGTCGAACCGGCTCGCCCCGACGGCCATCATCTCGATCGCGCAGCACGCCAGGCCGAACGTCATCGGCCAGATGCTGGAGCGCCGACCCCAGTTGATCGCCCAGTCCAGCGATGTAACGATCAGCCCTTCCTCAAATCTGTTTTCAATCCAACTCATTCATTCACCCGATTCGCATCACGCCCATCGTCGTGCCGCACGACCCAGCGCGTCGTCGGGCTGAACCGTCCGCTCTCGCTTGTCGTGCAGGCCCGTCGCGCGGACCCAGTCGAGGTACCCAAAGCGCCACAGGTAGAGATAGCCCACGACGATGATTCCAAAAAATAGGAGCATGTCCCAGAGCGCGGCGATCCCGGCATCGGGATAGACGACCGCCCACGGGTAAAACAGGGCGATCTCGATGTCGAAGATGAGGAAAACAAGAGCGACGACATAGAAGCGAAGATCGAACTGCACCCAACTCGAACCGATCGCCGGCTCGCCGCATTCGTACGACGCATTTTTTTCCGGATGGGGCAGCCGCGTGCGCACGAAGTGCCCCACGATCAGCGCACCCATCGACATCGCGATCCCCGCGACGGTAAAGATCAGCAAACCCAGGACGAGACCCTGACCCTCTGCCATCGAATTATTCCTTCTTCGCCGACGAAGGCGCGAGCGCCTTCAACATCTCTTCGCGAACCGGCTTGGCCCGCTCTTCCCAGCGGGCCTTCATCGCCGCCGCCCACTCGGGAGGATTCGGCTGCTGCATCCAGAACGGCTCCGGTGTCTGCTTGCCCTCTTTGGCCAGGTCGGTGAACTCCACGCACATGTCCTCCCGCGTATAGGCGGACAGGTCGTGGTTTTCGCCCATGTGGATGCAGTCGGTCGGGCACGGGTCGACGCACAAGGCACAAAACATGCACTTGGCGTAATCGATCGCGTAGCGGCTCAGCGCCCCGCCGACCGCGATGCCCGTCGCTTTGTCGATCTTTCGCGGGCCGGACTTTTCGATGTAGATGCAATCGACCGGGCAGGCTTTCGCGCACAGGTCGCAGGCGATGCACTTCTCCGCCTCGAACCAGTGAAACCCGCGATAGCGCGGCTGTGTCGCCGGGGCCATGTCGGGATATTGCAGCGTGATCGTCCGGGCAAAGCAGTATTTCAGGGTGATCCGCATCCCGATGGCGATCGTACGGACGGTGTCGTAGATGTTTCTGAAATAGGCCCGGACGGAACGGTCCGTGTGGGCGTTCGATGCTGATGCGGCTTGGGCGACCATACGGGTTCCTTCCTGCGTACTCCAGCGGGCGTCGGCCCGTGCCCTGACCAGGGGATTATAGTGATAAATCGCCCAAGGGTAGTGCCGGCCGCCGGACCAATCCACCGTCGCCCCCCTTCGAACAGCGGGCGTTTACCCACCTGCTTCCCCTGTGCCGCAGCCACGGGCTCACGTCCTATGACGCGGCGTACTTGGAACTCGCGCACCGGCGACGGCTTCCTCTCGCCACGCTGGACGACGAACTTCGCTCCGCCGCGAAAAAGCTCGGCATCTCAGTCCTGGGCAAGTGAGAGGCTCGTTGCCTTGCGAACCCTCGCCGCGCCATGCCGATAATCCAACTCGCCCAACCGCAATCGCAGCGATTCAGCGTCGGAGAGGCCCTGCGGCGTTGAGAGCACGGGAATGACCGAGCTGTGGGACCATCAGCGCGGGCTCAGAGTTCAGCGAAGAAGGTCGCGATGTCCCGCGCGAGAAGCTGGGGCTGCTCGGCGGGGGCGAAGTGGCCTCCGCTCGGCATCGGCGTCCACCGGCGGACGTTGTAGAGCCGCTCGGCCCACTCCCGTGGGGGCTCTCCTTCGAAGATGAATTGTCTTGCGAAGTTGGCGATCGCGGTCGGCACCTGGACGAAGTCCCCTGACCCGAGCGTAATTCCGTGCCAGCGGTTGTCGAAGTAGTCGCGCATCGAGGTCGTGATCGTCTCCGTGACCCAATAGAGTGTCACCATAGTCAACAGGAAGTCGCGCGAAAAGCGCCGGTCGAAGTCGCCGCCGGAGTCCGTCCACGACCACCACTTCTCGAGGATCCAAGCGGCCAGCCCCGCCGGCGAGTCGTTTAGCGCGTATCCGAGCGTCTGAGGCTTTGTCGACTGGATCGCGGTGTAGCCGCGCTCCACTTCCTCCCATCGGTGGCGCTGCGCGAGGTAGGCGCGCTCTGCGTCTGAGAGAGGCCGCGAACCCGCGCCGGTGTAGGGCGAGATCTCCAAGTTGCTCAGGTGGACGCCGATCATCGGTGTGGGATCGTCGAGCGCCATCAAGGTGGCGACGCCGGCGCCGAAGTCTCCGCCGCCCGCCCCATAGCGGCCGTAGCCGAGGCCGCGCATGAGCTGGTGCCACAGCCCACCGATGTACCGGTAGTTGACTCGGACCGGCCGAGTTGAGAAGCCATAGCCCGGTAGGGACGGAATGACGAGGTCAAACGCAGGGCCGTCGATTCCGTGGGCTTCGGGTTCTGTCAGTAACGGCACGAGCGGAAGCATCTCGACGAACGTGCTGGGCCAGCCGTGGGTCAAGATCAGCGGCAGCCCGCGCCCGCGCCGCGCTCGCTCATGGACGAAGTGGATCTGGACACCATCGAGCCTGGCACGGAACTGGTTGAACGCGTTCAGATCGCGCTCCTGCGCACGCCAGTCGAACTCGTCGGCCCAATACGCGAGCACCTGTCTGAGGTACTCGAGGTTGGTGCCCTGCTCCCAACCGACGCCCGTTACTTGATCAGGCCAGCGCGTGTTGCGGATGCGCGCCCGGAGGTCAGAGAGAACGTCTTCCTCGATTCGGATCGAGAAGGGCTCGATGTGCAGGGATGACCTCGGCTGGCTGGGCACGCTCATGACGGCGATCGTACTCTTGTTGTCCTGTCTAGGGCGATATACGAGATGTCCCCGGCCGTTCATCCAACGGAGCTCGATGGCGCCAGAAACGCCAAGTACCAAGAGCAAACAGAGTTGCGCCCAGGTAGAACCACAGTTCCCATAGACCCCTAGACTCAACTACGAACTGCCCGCTACCGACCAAATACACTGTTTGAACGACGCTTGCCACCGAGCGAAGCACCAACAGTCCCGTCCCTCCCCACGCAAACAGGCCCACCAGTCGTCGCGGGAGACGACGTCCCCATGGCATTGCAAGCGCCAACGCCACCGGTACGGCGAACGCACACGTACCGGCAACTACAAGGTCGTATACGAGAAACGGTGTCTTGGCGAAGGCTATGCGCGCCTGTTCAGGATCCAAGCCGACGTACCAGCCGGTCGCCCAGATCACGTGGAAGACCGCGAAGATCAGCGCCCAGAGCGCCGCGGCGTACGCTGCCCAGGAGATGCGAGATCGACGGTAGCTGATCATACTGGCGTCATACCGCGTCAGTTCCGTGGCGGTTATGATAACTGGAGACGCCGCCTAACGCTCGGCATCGCAGTCCTGGGCAAGTGAGAGGCTCGCTTGCTTGTGGACCCCCGCCGCGCCATGCCGATAATCCAACTCGCCGAACCGAAATTGATGGCGACAAGACACCAGTTGATCTTGCTATTGACGGGCTGCGAAAGCCGTGCTTCCACTAGTGCCGCCTTACGGGCACGTCTCACCCGCCAGAAGGGCGTCGACGATCCCCTGAATGTCCAAGCTATTGAATTGATTGTCATTGTTGAAATCGCCGTGGCAGACGCACACAGTGAGGGTCGCAGACCGGCTGAGCCGCGGGGAATTGGAAGTGCACGTCCCGATGATCTGCACGTCGTAGGCGCCGACCTCGGCGGTCGTAACGTTGTTCACGCTCAACGTGTTGGTGTTCACGCCGCTGAAGTGGTTGTTGTTGATCAGTGCGTCGCCGTTCCGACGCCACTGATAGGAGAACGGTGCCGCGCCCCAGGCCGTGACGGTGAAGGTGGCGTTCTGTCCCGGTGCGACCGACTGGCTGACGGGTTGCGGGCTGATTCCGATCATTGGGCTCGTATTCAGCAGCACCGAGACGTTATTGCCGCCGTAGTTCGCCACCGCCAGGTCAGGCCGGCCGTCACCGTTGACGTCGCCGATGGCTACGGAGATGGGAGTAGTGCCCACGCCGAAGTTGACCACCGGCTGGAATGCGCCGGCCACGTTGCCCGTCAGCACCGAGACGTTATTGCTGCCGTTGTTCGCCGTCGCCAGATCGAGCCGGCCGTCCCCGTTGATGTCGCCGATGGCTAAGGCGTAGGGAGCCGTGCCTACGCTATAGTTGAACACCGGCTGAAACGTGCCGTTCCCATTGCCCAGCCGCCGCGAGACGTTGTCGCCGAGTTCGTTCGCCACCGCCAGGTCGGGCCGGCCGTCACTGTTGAAATCGCCAATGGCCACGGAGGCGGGACCGTTGCCCGCGCCGTAGTTGACCGCCGCCTGGAACGAACCGTTTCCGTTGCCCAGCAGCACCGAGATGTTGTCGTTGCTGGAGTTCGCCACCGCCAGGTCGGGCCGGCCGTCGCCGCTCAAATCGCCGATGGCCACGGAGTAGGGCTGGCTGCCCGCGCCGTAGTTGATCGCCGCCGCAAACGTGCCGTCGCCGTTACCCAGGAGCACCGAGACGTTGTCGGCGCCGAAGTTCGCCACGGCCAGATCGGGCTTGCCGTCGCCGCTCAGATCGCCGATGGCGACGGAGTAGGGATTGGTGCCCGCGCCGTAGTTGACCGCCGGCTGAAACGTGCCGTCGCCGTCGCCCAACAACACCGAGACGTTGTCGCTGCTTTCGTTTGCCACGGCCAAGTCGGGCTTGCCGTCGCCGTTCAAGTCACCGATGGCCACGGAAAAGGGAGCGCTACCAGCGCCGTAGTTGACCGCCGTCGCAAACGTGCCGTTCCCGTTGCCCAGCAGCACCGAGACGTTGTTGCTGCTTTGATTTGCCACGGCCAAGTCGGGCTTGCCGTCGCCGTTCAAGTCGCCGATGGCCACTGAACTGGGAGCGCTGCCCGCGGGGTAGTCGACGTGCGCGGCGAACAACACGGCGCACTGCCCGTAAGCCGCCGGCGCGGCCGCCATCCACGCCGCCGCCGCCAGGACAATGATCCCGCATAGGCGGCGCGAGATGGGGAGGGACGCGGGCCGCCAGGTCCGGAATCGAGCCCACATACTGTGATTGAAGCTGATCATGGTTCTTTCTCCCGTCCGCGTCTGCTGACGCGAATGCCAATGTTGCCCGTAGGCCGTCGACACGTCCTATGACCGGAAACCATTATATCAAATCGCAGCCCTGTCCCCCCGAAATCAAGGCGGCCTTTTACGGCAGGAGATGGATGGTAATCGGGGCGACTGGATTCGAACTCGTGACTTTCTGCGATCATGTAGCCTTTTCGATGCGTCGTTCCGCATCCCAAACTGCCGGGCCTTGGTCCCCCAAGCCCCTGCGGCAGGCCCAAAAACCCCGTTTTTCACCCTCCCCGGAGGCCCTTGAAGATGACCTAACATTTTCCTAAAATACCACTTGCCAAACGGCCGTTATTCTGGCATGATAGGCTGTGGCCGCTTGGGACTGTCGGCGGACGGAACGACCCCCCTGTGGTCCCCCCTTCGTAAGGGGGGACCGTAAGCGGCGACGGCTGGACCTTCGAGATCAACCCATATAGGAGTAAGCGATGTCACAACCCATCGGCGACGGCAAGCGACAACAGGCCCTGGATCGGGCCCTTCAGCAGATCGAAAAGGCCTACGGCAAAGGCGCCATCATGCAGTTGGACGGCTCGGCCCGCGCCGCGAGCGACGGCATCAGCACCGGGGCGCTCTCCCTGGACTTGGCCATGGGCGGCTTCGGCGTGCCCCGCGGCCGGATCATCGAGATCTTCGGCCCCGAGTCCAGCGGCAAGACGACGCTCGCCCTGCACATCATCGCCTCGGCGCAGCGGATCGATGGCGTGGCCGCCTTCGTCGATGCCGAACACGCCCTCGACCCCTCGTGGATGAAGCGCTGCGGCGTGAACCCCGAGACGCTCCTGGTCAGCCAGCCCGACTGCGGCGAGCAGGCCCTGGAGATCACGGACATGCTGGTCCGCTCCAATGCCGTCGATGTCATCGTCATCGACTCCGTCGCCGCCCTCATCCCCAAGAGCGAGTTGGAGGGCGAGATGGGCCAGGCCTCCATGGGCACCCAGGCCCGGCTCATGAGCCAGGCCATGCGCAAATTGACCGCCGCGATCTCCAAGAGCCGCTCGATCGTCATCTTCATCAATCAGATTCGCGAGAAGATCGGCGTGATGTTCGGCAACCCGGAGACGACGCCCGGCGGCCGCGCGCTCAAGTTCTATACCTCCCTGCGGGTCGACGTCCGCCGCGTCGCCTCGATCAAGGAAGGCGAGCAGGTCATCGGCAGCCAAGTGAAGGCCCGCGTGGTCAAGAACAAGGTCGCCCCGCCCTTCCGCGAGACGCACTTCGACATCATGTTCGACAGCGGGATCAGCCGAGAGGGCGACCTGCTCGATCTGGCGACCAAGCACACCATCGTGGAGAAGCAGGGGGCGTGGCTGCGCTATGGCAATGTGCAGCTCGGCCAGGGCCGCGAGAACGCGAAGACCTTCCTCCGCGACAACCCCGACCTGTGCAAGGAACTCACGACGAAGATCCTGGAGATCAACGGCCTGCTCGGCCCCGCCAAG
>CAYMXF010000080.1:0-4351 GCA_964393935.1 uncultured Planctomycetaceae bacterium | reverse complement strand
CGCGTTTCGAACATCGCCGACGCCAAGGCGAGCACCGCCAGGGTGTACACCACGCCATAGCCCGCCGCGGAAATGACGTATCGCCAAGGGATGATGATCTCTTCGCTGAGGGCATCGACCATCCAGAACGACTGGAAATTCGGCAGGATGGGATAAAGCCATCGCGCCCAGCCGACGCCGGTCTCCGCCAAGGGTCTCACGATCTGATCGCCCGACAAACCCACGCACAGGGCAAACAAACACACGAGAAACGTTCCCAGCGTCCCCAACCGCGTGGATGCCGCTATGGCGAAACCGGCCAAGATCGCCACGGCCACGACGCTGAGCAGCCCGGCCTTGAAGATCTCGGTGCCCTGCTTCTTCCGCGTTTTTTCGACGAGGAAATTCACGTCCTGTCGCCACTTCACGGAGTCGTGGAGGCCCAGCAAGTAGTCTTGTTGTGCGGGAGTGATAGGGCCTTTCCAATCATTGTGGACGAGATTGCCGCCGTGGCCCGCGAGGTGCGACTCTCCTTTGAAAGGACGGAACGAGATGATCCCCCGAAACGCCGCGGGGTCCGAGGCCTCGGGAGGCAGCTTCTCGATCTCTTGGGTGGACTCATAGGTCGCCAGTTTCCAATCCCGGTCCATCACCAGGAGAACCCCCGTGGAAAGGGTCATGAAGGGAAAGGCGAGCGTCACCAGCGTCGGGAGAAATCGCCAATCGTAGATGTAATTCAGCACCGTCGCGGCAATGGCCAGAACGACCATCAAGCAAGGTCCCAGGATGATCACGGTCAGATCAGCCGTTTCCGCCGCGCTCTGAAGGACGCCGTGCCGCATCGCCATGTAAAAAGCGATCCCCGCTAAATAATGCGCCGTGAGGATGGCCCCGAGGACGCCCAGATACTTGCCCAGGACGAAAATCAGCCTGGAAACCGGCTTCGCGACGACCGTCAGGACGGTTTTATCCTCTATTTCGGAGTCGATGACGCTGGAGGCAGCGAAGGCCGCCAAGAACAAACCCTGGATCAGAAGCGTAGACAATCCTATGTCACGTAACAACTTATTGTCGTCGTCGAGCGTCCAACCGGTGAGCGACGGCGCGAGCGCAAGCCCCCCGAGCGTGACCAAAACGATAATTCCGTAGAGCGGTTGGCGGATCGTCTGGAGCAGCGTGTTCTTGGCAATGGCCAGCAGTTGGTTCATGGTGCGAGTCACCGTAGTGACCTGATCTTAGGCGATTTTCCGTCGGTGAGTGTAGTGCTTGGCACTCCGGCGTGCTTCCGTAGAATAGCGACTCCCGGTTGCCGCGGCGACCGCTCCCCTGCAATCCTGGCAGGTCGCCTCCTTGAGAGGCTAGGCGAAATCGTTAAGGACGTAGATGGGCAGCATTGATAAACGTGGCGAAGTCGTCGCTCTCCTCTGCGGGCTCACCAGCCTGTTGGTGGGGGTCATCCTGGTCGTTCTGGCGATCTGGAGCGAGAGCACGGCGGTCTGGGCGGTCAGTTTCCAGGCCCTCGGCGCCGTCGGCATCTGGCTGCTCACCCTGATCCAACTCCACCAACAGCGCCTCGTCGCCGAGGAGCGGATGGAGGTCGCCGAACTCGAGCGTCAGCGTCGTGAAAAACTCGCCGGCGCACAAACCATCTTCGAGGAAGAAGAACTCGATCAGATGGACGCCCTGGCGATGGGCCGCCGGTTACGAACCATCGAGCGCTATCTCGTCCCGACGTTGGCCCTGCTCTTCGCCCTTTATCATCTTTTCGCGGGGACGATGGTCCTGCCGTTGAAATGGCTCCTTCCTTGGTCATGGCAACTCCCGGCGATCAAAGTCGCCTCGTCGATCGTCACGGAAAAATCCACGGTGTTGCTCTTCTTCACGGGCGGCATCGCGTTCGCTTGCTTCATGCTCTCGCGCTATGCCTTGGGCATGAGCCGCATCGGCCAGTGGAGCCTGCTCCGCGCCGGCGGGAATTTCATGTTCGGCACCAGTGCCCTGTGCCTGGCCGTCTCCGTAGCGCTCTTGTGCATGCTCACCGGCATCGAATGGGTGGATGTGTGGCTCGGATGGGCCATCGGCGCGCTTCTGCTATTCCTGGCTGTCGAGACGATCATCAACTTCACCCTGGATTTCTACCGCCCGCGCGTCCCCGATCAGCAGCAACGTCCCTTTTATGACAGCCGGCTCCTTGGCATGTTCAGCGAGCCCGAGGGCATCCTTCGAAGCGTCGCCAAGGCCATTGATTATCAATTCGGATTCAGGGTCAGCGAAACGTGGTTCTACAAGCTCCTGGGCCGCGCGGTGGTGCCACTCTTTTTGGGCCAAATCGCCGTCATTGCGGCCCTGACCTGCATCGTCGTCGTCCCGCCGGGCCATCAGGCGGTCATCGAACACCTGGGCCGGCGGCCCCAACACACCGCCAAGCCGGGCATCCATCTGTCCTGGTTCTGGCCGATTGATCGGGCGACGATCATCCCGGTCGAGCGCGTCCAGCGGATGGCCATCGGCTACGAAGAAGCGGTGACGAAGGACAAGGAAAATCTGGGCGTCCCGATCCTTTGGACCAAGAAACATTTCAAAAAGGAATACCAACTCCTCGTCGCCGACCGAACCGCCTCCGCCAACTCGAAAGTGCCGATTAACCTGCTCAGCATGAACATGCCGGTTCAGTGGCGAGTCAAGGATGATGACGAGGACGTGATTCGGTACTTCGCGCAGTCGGCGGATGTCCCCGACATCATCGAATCGCTCGCCTATCGAGAACTGACCCGCTACGCGGCCCAAACGGACGTGCTCGAACTGCTCGGCAAGGGCGGCATCGAGGCGGCGTCGGAACTCCATAAGCGAATTCAGAACGCCTGCGACCATGCGGGTTACGACGGCAAAGGCTTGGGCATCCGGATCGTTCACGTCGGCATTGGCGGCGTACATCCCCCTCCCGACGAAGACGTCGCCAAAGCCTACGAAGACGTCGTCAGCGCCTTTGAAACGCGCGAGGCCAGGATCAAACAGGCCCTGGGCGACGCGGTCAAGATGCGGGTGGAGAGCGCCGGCACGGAGTGGGAAAAACTGTACGACGCCATTCGCCGCGAGGACGAGGCCCATGCGGCCGGCGCGAAGGACCTGGCGCGGCGAACGGCCGAGGTCGAGCGGATCCTCCGCGAGGTCGTCGGCGGATGGGCTCGCGCGCGGACCGCCGCGGCTTTCCAAACCGCGTTCACCCGCGTCTTCGATCAGAAATCCGAAACCGAACGCTTCGCGACGCGGCTTGCGGCATTCAACGCGGCGCCAAGTATTTATATGGAACGCCAGTACCTGGATCTCATGCGAAAAGGGCTCCAAACCGTGCGGAAATACATCTTGGTCCTAGACGATTCGGAGTCGGTCGTCATAGAGATGGACCTGCGTCCGCCGCAGGGGATGGACGTGCTCGGAGCCGAGATCAGAGGCATGGAGCAAAAGACCGAAGCGGCAAGATAACCCTCAACCGCGGTCCCAGAGTGATCGCAAGAACTGGTTTTTCAAGGACGACAACAACCATGTCCAGAAACATTCCAACCCTGATGGTGGCGGTTCTCGTGGTCGTCATCATTCTCTTCATGATGTGCGCGTTTCAGGTACGCTTTACGGAGACGGCCGTCGTGACGCGCTTCGACGAGATTATTGAGAAGATCGAACCGACAGACGCCGGTCTGCACTTCAAGCTACCCTGGCCGATCGACCGCATCCACCGCTACGACACACGCCTCCGCTCCTTGGAGACCGAGTTTCGCCAGCTCGGCACGGAGGATCAGAAGACGATTGTCCTGACCGCGTACGCGACGTGGCGAATCGCCGATGGCCAGCAGTTCCTGAAGTCGATCAGCCGCGAAGACGCGGCGGCGAGAAAAATCAGCGACCTGCTCGAAAACCGCGTCTCCATCGTTCTTCGCACCCACCCGCTCAATCACTTGGTCAACGTCGATGAGAAAGAGATGAAATTCGCCCGGATCGAGCACGAGTTCCTCGAAGGCGTCCGCGCGTCGGCGATGACGAATTACGGCATCGAGATCGTCAGCGTCGGCATCAAACGGCTCGGCATCCCCGAATCCGTCACCAAGGAAGTCTTCTCCCGAATGAAGGAAGACCGCCAAAAGACGATCAAGGAGTTGACCGCGGAGGGCGATGCCAAGGCCCGGGAAATTCGCGCCACGGCGGAAGAGGTCTCCAGCCGAATCCTTTCCCGCGCCGACGCGTACGCCAAGCAGATCGAAGGCCAAGGCGACGCCGAGGCCGCCAAGTACTACGCCAAGTTCATGGAAAACCAGACGCTCAGCGACTTTTTGAAGAAGCGCGAGACGCTCCAAAAGATTCTCGAAGCGGGACAGGT
>CAYMXF010000079.1:9799-12182 GCA_964393935.1 uncultured Planctomycetaceae bacterium | reverse complement strand
GGCGCCGTCGCCTGGGACGGATTCGATACGGTGACGGAGACGGTCAAAACCTCGCCGATGAAGGCTTCGTCGCTGGAGATGTCGGCGCTGAGCATCTGGGCGGAGACGGGAAGGACGGCGAGAAAGAAGACGCAGACATACATGAGACGCCCAATGCGGAATGCGGAATGCGGAATGCGGAACGGCAAGTGCGAACGCGCGAGGGGGCGGCATCCGCGAATTACGAATGACGAATGACAAATGACGAAAATGGGCGATCGCCGGTTTTCGTCATTTGTCATTCGTAATTCGTAATTTGCCCGCATCATTACCAATCCTTGTCCACGGGGGTTCGTCCGCGGATTCGCATCAACCGCACGCGCTTGGCTTCACGACGCTGACGCTCGGCGTCCCGGGCCTCCTGAAGCATCGGCTCGGCCTCCTCGGCGCTGAGCTTGTGCTCTTTCTGTTCGTCGGAGCCTTGCTGATCCTCGCCGGCCTTCTTCTCCTCGCCGCCCTCTCGCGGCTTTTCATTCGCCTTGCCCTGCTGCTTCTGCTGATCCTTTTTGTCGCCGGGCTTGGGCTCTTCTTTTCTCTCCTGATCGCCTTCCTTCTTGTCTTCCTGGTCTCCCTGCTGTTGCTCGCCTTCCTTTTTCTCTTGGGGCTGCGAAGAAGGCTGGGAACTCGGTTGCTGTTGCTGCGGTTGAGACGTCGGCGAGTCCTTGGGTTGGGACGTGGGCTGCGAGCTGGGCTGCTTTTCCTTTTTTTGTTGCTTCAATTTCATTTCGAGGAAAGCCTTGAGACGCTCGGCGGCGGCCTTGTTGTTCCGCGCGTCGACGTCCTTCGGGGCGATCTGGAGCGCGTCGTTGTAGAAGGCGATCGCCTTGCCAAGATCGTTCACCGCGGCGGCCAGGTCCTCCTTGCGCCCCATCGCCTCCGCGTGCGCGCAGCGTCCGAGGTTGAACTTGGCCTTGGCCTCGAGTTCGGGATGGCCGGGCTTGATGGCATCCTGAAACGCCGTCGCCGCCTTGTCGTACTGGTTGAGGCGGTAATGGGCCAGCCCGCGATCGTAGGCGATCTCCGGCGCGCCGGGGACCTTGCCGTTCGCGTCGTTGTATTTGGCCAGGGCTTCGTCGTACTTACCGCCGGAGAGCAGCGTGTTGCCTTCCTTGACCGCCTGAGCCGCGGCGCGAAGGTCCTCCGCAAGTGGCGGTTCAGGCTGCGCAAGCGCAGGCGAGCCGCCGAACATCGCGGCGAAGCAGACCATCCATGAAACCCGAATAGGCTGGTTCACTCGATCACCCCGACGGATTACGTTGCATCGAACCCGTCCGACGTTCGCTCATCAGCGACTCGATCATGAGCAGCGTCAAGGCCAACGCCGCGGGCCACGCGAAGCGGGCGTATTTTCGCGGGACGCGCTTTTCCTTCATCGACCGCTCCTCCTGCGGGGCGAGCCTTTCCGAATAAATCCACTCGAGCGTCCGCTGGCGGGAGTTCACCTGCCGGCTCGGTTCATAGTCTCCGCCGCCCGCGAGGGCGATGGCCTTCAGCGCGGCGGGGTCCATCTTCGACCAAAGCTGCTGGCCGTCGTACATCAAGTAAGTGCGCTGGCCGTCTTTATCCGTGGGCACGAGCCCTCCGCGGCTCTCGTCGCCAATGCCGATGGCGAAGACCTGGATTTTTTGGTCGCGGGCCTTCCGCGATTGTTCGACGGCGGTCTTACCGTGGTCCTCGCCGTCCGTCATAAGAATGATCGCCCGGCGGTGGGTTTTTTGGTCGCCCAGGGCCTTGGCGGCCGACGCGATGGCGTCGCCGATGTTCGTGCCGCCCAAGGGCGCGCTATGAATGCCGATGTCGTCGATGGAGAGGCGCACGAACTCGTAATCGTCCGTCAGCGGGCACGTCAGCTCGGCCCGTCCGGCGAAACAGACGACGCCGATCAGGCCGCCGTCGAGTCGTTCGAGCAATCGTTTGATGTCGTCCTTGGCGCGGTCGAGGCGGGACATGCCGGCGTCCTCGGCGAGCATGCTCTTGGAGACGTCGAGGCAGACGACGAGGTCGAGCTGCCGCTGGTGGACGTCCTCCCAGTAAGTCCCGAAGCGCGGCCCGACCAGGGCGAAGACGATCGCGCCCATTGCGGCGATGACCAACGCCGCTTTGACGTATTGCCGGGGACGGCTGATATCGGGCGCGAGGATGTTCAATAGATTCGTGGAGGCGAAGACCTTCATCGCGCGATCTTTGAGCGCGAAGCCGTAGACGATCGCCGCGCCGCAGACGAGGACGAGCAGCAGCCATTTGAGCTGATGGACATCGTCGATGCCGAGTTCGCTCATGGAATCCTCCGCAGGCGGGTGTTGGCCAGGACGACTTCGACGGCCAGGAGCACGAGCGCGACGAG
>CAYMXF010000079.1:7557-9699 GCA_964393935.1 uncultured Planctomycetaceae bacterium | reverse complement strand
TCGCCGTCGGTGAGCAGGACGATCGCGCGGCTCTTGATCTGAAAAGCATCGTTGCCCTGAAAACGGCGGGATATATTTCGGACGCGCTCGACCGCCAGGAGCAGGGCGTCGCCGATGGCGGTGCCGTCCTCATCCCGCGTGGTCGGCACTTCGATGTCTTCCAACGCACGAACCAAATGCCGGTGATCGTGGGTCAACGGCGATTCGGTGTCCGCGTAATGGGCGAAGGCGATCAGACCGATGAGGTCGTCCGGCCGGCCCTTGAGTCGGCCGCCATCGCCTTCGACAAAACCGCGGACGACCTGCTTGACGGCGTCGAGGCGCGACTGCCGCCGGCCGCGCGCGTCGATAAAGTCCTGTTGGCTCATGCTGCCGGAGCGATCGACGACGAGTTGCAGCGCGACGCCTTCGGTCTGCACGCGAGTCTGCTCGTCGGCCTTCTGCGGCCGGGCGATGGAAAGGACGATCAGTGCAACGGCCAGGCTGCGCGTCACCGGCAACGCGACGCGGAGCCGCTGACGCCAGGAGGGCTGGCCCGCCTTCAAACGGGCGACGCCCGCGAAGCGGATGGCCGCGCGGCGCTGGGGATTGATGTACGCCCACCAGATCAGCGGAATCAGCGCTAACAGGGCAAGCAGCCAGGGATGTCGCAGAAGAATCATGCGGCCGGCTCCTTCCGCGCGGCGGTATTTGAACCGACCAGCACGCGGCCGTTGCCGTCGTGAGGACCAAGGCCGGACTGAGAGGCCGCGGCATCGAAGTGCGCGGTTTGGATCACGAACTCGCGAGCCGTGGTCTGCACCCAATCGATCTCCGACTTGTCCGGCTGGTGTCGGGCGTACTTGACCGGATCGCACGCGATGACGAAATGGCGGAGGACGTCCTTATGGCCCTCGACGAGCCGGGGCGACCGCGCAAGCTCGCGGATGAACTCCTCGCTCGTCTGCTCGCCCGCCATCATGTCGAAGCGCATCTCGATATACCGGCGGACGATGGCGTTAATTCGATAATAAAACTCCTGCACGCGGCCGCGCTCCAAAAGGCCCTCGGAAATCAGGATGTCCAACTCGGCGAGGGCCCAAACGTGCGCGGGAACCGGCGGCGCCTTGCGGGCGGCACGCGGGCTAGCGGCACGACGTCGCAACCAGCGGGCGATCAAGCCGACCAACACGATCGCGCCGACCGCAATCAACAAGTATACAAGGATGCGCAGGTTGGTCGGGGCCCAAAGCGATACTGGGCTTTTCACGTCGGCGAGGACTTGGCGGACCTTCACCGTGATCGGCGGGGTCGTGACCGTCTCGTGAATGTCGGCTTTCGAGCCGTCCGCCCGGTCGCGAGTATCGGTATAGGGGAAAGAGAGGGACGGAACCTCGACGTCGCCGGGAAGCACCGGTTCGAGGACGAGGATCCATTCCTGCCGCTTCATGAAGTCGTCGCTGGTGGGCGGCGGGCGGGGAAGTTCCTTAACCGCGAAGTCGCCGAGCGTTCCTTCGATCTTCGGCAACGAGACGTCGACGCCGCGCTCGTACTGGATCGTCAACGTGAGCGTAAGCGATTCGGGGATCGTCACCTCGTCGCGATCCAGGTGCATCGTGACCTGAACGGGTCTGCCGCCGATGACGCGGGTGATGGGCGTGGGTTGGGTCGTCGGGGCTTCCCGCGCCTGGACAAGTGCCGTGCAAGAAAGAAGAAGATTAACCACAGAGGCGCAGAGGCACAGAGAATTGGATTTTTTTTCCAGCTCTCTGTGAACTCTGCGCCTCTGTGGTGATTTCTGTTTCTTCATCACAGGCGGGCCTCCCGCGCGCGGAAGAAGCGGGTGAGCGGTTCGACGAAGGACTGACCGGTCACGAGATCGATGGAGTCGGCTTTGAAGCGGCGGAAGGATTTCCGGCGGGCCTCGGCGCTGCCGGCGATCAGCCGCTCGTATTCACGGCGGAAGGCGGCGCTGGACGTATCGACGGTGACACGCTCGCCGGTCTCACTATCGACCAATTCAATGTAGCGGACGTTCGGCAGCGTCGCTTCGCGCGGGTCGGAGATGGCGATCGGGATGAGATCGTGGCGGCGCTTGGCGACCCGCAACTGCCGATCGTAGTCGGCGGCCTGGAAATCGCTGATGAGAAAGACGACGGCGCG
>CAYMXF010000079.1:0-7457 GCA_964393935.1 uncultured Planctomycetaceae bacterium | reverse complement strand
CCGCTGACGTCGACGACGAGCATGACGGTCAACTCGCGTTCCTCGCGGAAGCGCTTCACGAACGGCTTGCCCTGTCGCGCCGTCACGTTCCAGTCAATACGCCGAATCTCGTCACCGGGCTGGTACTCACGGACCTCCTCAAACTCCATGCCGTGCCCTTTGAAGGTGGAATGGTAATGCCCGGCGAACAAATCGTTCGCCACATGGCTCGTCCGGATGTGAATCCGGCGGACTTTCTTTAGCAACTCCTTCGGGTCCATGGCTACGGTACCGGTACGTGGTCGAGGATGGTCTTGACGATGTCGTCGCTGGTTTGTTCTTCGGCCTCGGCTTCGTAGCTAATGATGACGCGGTGGCGGAGGATGGCGGGAGCGATGTCTTTAACGTCCTGCGGCGTGACGAAGCCGCGGCCGGCGAGGAAGGCCCCGGCCTTGGCGCCGAGCGTGAGCATGATCGTCGCGCGGGGCGATGCGCCGTATTGGATCAGCCCCTTGAGATCGAGCTTGAACGCCGCCGGATCGCGCGTCGCGATCACGAGGCTGACGATGTAATCCTTGATCTTGTCATCGATGTAGATTTCGTCTACCGCCTGGCGGGCGCGGACGATGTCCTCGGGACCCATCACCGGCTGGATGGTTTGCTCGGGGCTCGTAAAAGCCATACGGTCGAGAATCCGCCGCTCTTCCTGCGGCGTGGGATACGTGACCGTCACTTTGAGCATGAAACGGTCGACCTGCGCCTCGGGCAGCGGATACGTCCCCTCCTGCTCGATGGGGTTTTGCGTGGCCATGACCAGGAAGGGCTGAGGCAACGGGTACGTCTGGTCGCCGATGGTGACATGGCGTTCTTGCATTGCTTCGAGCAGGGCGCTTTGCACCTTGGCCGGCGCGCGGTTGATCTCATCGGAGAGGATAATGTTGGAAAAGATCGGACCCTTCTTGACGGTGAACGCGCCGGTATGAGGTTGGTAGATCAGCGTGCCGATCAGATCGGCGGGCAGCAGGTCAGGGGTGAATTGGATGCGCGAGAAGCCGGTGTTGATCGCGCGGGCCAGAGTGGAGACGGCCATCGTCTTGGCGAGGCCCGGCACGCCTTCGAGCAGGACGTGGCCGTTGGAGAGGATGCCGATGAGCATGTGGTGCAGCATCCGCTCCTGACCGACGATCACGCGACCGATCTCATCGCGGAGGCGGGAAAAGGGCTCGCTGGCGGCCTTGATGGCGGGACCGATACGTTTAACGTCGAGTTGCGTCACGGGTGATCTCCCTCACTATGAGTGGCGGTAAACCAGCTGCTTTGGACTTAAAAAACCCCGATGGACCAGACGCTCCAGCCGGTCCCGGCCTGTCACGAATTTCTCGGTTTCGATGCGTCGGGCCTGGATAATGGGACCGGCCGCCTTGAAAGCATGAGAATAGACGCGACATTCAGAGCCCGCAACGGCGGGGAATACAGTCATGGTGTACAGTCGGGATTCGCGGTAAACTAGGGGTGGTTTTAAGAATCTGATCTACACCGGCTTATGCTGGTGCCACACGCGAGGATCCTCAGCTCCCCATGGGTGATCCGAAGACCAAATCCGGAAAGTCGTCGGTGCTGCTAAGCGGCGACGACAAGCACGTCGCCGACCTTCAAGCGGTGCTCGAGGTCTCGCGCGACCTGGCGTCCACGACCGAACTGACACCGCTTTTGCAGAAGGTTGAAAAGGCGGCGCTGGGCGTCCTCGAATGCGAGCGGGCCACCGTCTTCATCTACGACAAGGAAAAAAAAGAACTCTACAGCCGGATGGCGACCGGCACGGGGGAGATTCGCTTTTCCGCCGATCGCGGGATCGCCGGCGAAGTGGTCCGCACGGGCGAAGTGATCAATGTCCCCGACGCGTACGTGGACCCGCGCTTCAATCCCGAGATCGACAAGAAGACGGGCTTTCGTACGCGGAACATGATTACGTTCCCGCTGCTGGGTTTCGACAACGCCGTCGTCGGCGTGTTGCAGGTGCTCAACAAATCGGCGGGATCCTTCGATCCGTGGGACAACGAGTTGGTCAGGACGTTCGGAGCACAAGTCGGCGTCGCATTGCAACGACAACTGCTCCTCGAACACTACGCCGAGAAGCAGCGGATCGAACGAGACCTGAACATCGCCCGCGATATTCAGCAAGGGCTGATCCCCAAGAAGCCGCCCGAAGTGGCCGGGTTCGACATTGCTGGTTGGAACAAGCCGGCGGACGAAACCGGTGGCGACTGTTACGACTATTTGACGCTGCCGGACGGGTGTTTGGCGATGACCATCGCCGATGCGACGGGGCACGGGATCGGCCCGGCGCTGATGATCGCCGAATGTCGGGCGCTATTTCGCGCGACGGTCTCGCTTTCGCACGATCTGGCGGCGGTCGTATCGCGGATCAACAACTTGCTGTGCGAGGATTTGCCGGACGATCGGTTCGTGACGGCGTTTTTTGGATTGCTTTCGCCAATGGATTCGACGCTCTCGTTCCTTTCCGCGGGACACGGGCCGCTGATCAAGTACATTCGCAAGACGGACGAGATCATGGAGTTGACCGCCGGGGGGGTGCCGCTGGGGATCATGCCCGACGTGCCTTTCGATCCACCCGAGAAATTCGAAATGGCCAAGGGCGACATGATGGTGCTGGTCACGGACGGCTTCTTCGAGTGGCAGTCGAAGGCCAACGAGCAGTTCGGCATGGAACGGATGCACCAGGTGCTCCGCGAGAACCGCGACCGCCCGTGCAAGGAAATCATCGAGCGGCTGTATCAGAGCGTAATCGCCTTCGCGGGCGGCACCGTGCAGGGGGACGATCTGACGGCGATGATCGTCAAGCGACTGTAGTTTGGCCGGGATTGAGGCATGGAGGCTCATCGCAACAAACTCGGCGATCGTCTTCTCCTGGCAGGCGTTATCATCGGCAACACGATCGCTTGGGCCATCCCGAGCAACGTCGTCAAGCTCGTCGCCCGGGAGCAGCATATCCTCCTCGGCAGGTACTCGCGGGCGCAGTTCTGCTGGCTCGTCGTCGCGGGGGTTCTCTCACTCATCCTCCTATTCCTGCACTTCTCGCCCTCGGCGGCGGTCAAGAAGCGGCGGGGGTTCGGGGTGCTGGCATTCGTGCTCGGTCTCGTCCCTGCGTTGGTCGTCGTGGACATCGCGATGCGGCTACACACGGATTATCCCTACGCGACGGACCCCTACGTTTATCACCGGCCGCCGAAGGCCGTGTATCGGTTGCCCTACGAGGACGCGCCGGAAGCCAAGCGATCGTTTCCGAAGACGCCGCCGGGCTATGGCCGCGTCGAGTGCGTCATGACCTACGACGCCGAGGGTTTTCGCAACCCGACCGACCTGAAGCAATGCGACGTCGTCGCGATCGGCGACTCCTTCACCGAGGGCTCGCGGGTATCGGACGATCAGCCCTGGCCGGCGCAACTCGCACGGCTGAGCGGACTGGCCGTATGCAATCTGGGGATTTCGGGGTACAGCCCGCCGGAGTATCTCGCGGCGGTGGAGCATTACGGCCTATCCAAGAAGCCGAAGTTCGTCGTGTGCATGTTCTACGAGGGAAACGACTTTCGCTCCGATCGGGCGACCGCCAAGGCGGGACTCACATTGACGCAGATCGTGGCGAGTTCGCCTTTGGTCGTGAGGGTCAACGACTTCTTGTGCGACCGATTGGGAGCCATCGGGGCGCATTGGCAGGTCAAGGGACTCAGCGCGCTTTCGTGGATGCCGGTGCGCGTCCCCGAGAGCGAACTAGGACGGAATTACGTCTTTGCCGCCAAGCAGCTCACGGACCTGTCCGGCACGAAGGACAAGCTCGAAGTGGAAGGGTCGTGGTACGTGACGACGGAGGTGCTCAAGAAGATGCGTCAGTCGTGCGAGCAAGCGGGGGCGAAGCTGATCATCGCCTATGCGCCGTCGAAGGCGCACGTTGTTTTTCCGCTCGTGGCGAAAAGGCTTAACGCCGATCACGTTCGCAATTATATGCTTTATAAGAAAAAGCCGCTCGATCTGCCCGAAGACGAAAAGTTCACGGCGGAGTTGCTGGCCAGAATTCAAAACCAGGAGGAGTTGATGCGCGAATGGTGCGAGCGGCGGACGGTCCCGTTCGTGAGCCTGACGCAGCCGCTACAGGCGGACGTTTCCAATGGGCGGCAGGTGTATTACACCTACGACCAGCACTGGACGCCGATGGGGCACGAGTCAGCGGCCGGCGTGATCCATTCCTATCTGAGCAAGTCGCTCAACGTCGCGGCGGCGAAATAATAAAATTCCACACAGAGGCGGGTAGAACGGCAACCAAAGCCTCGGTCAGGCTTGACCGGGGTTACAGGCGGACATCGGCGATTGTAGCGGCTATCATATCGTCACACGGACCCAGTGAGACGGCGAAGGTGGAAGCCATCCAAGACAAGCTGGCGGCGGTGAAGGGCGACTGGCAACAGCGCCTGCGCCTCGTCGTCGAAACCATGCGCGAGATGAGCGGCCAGACGGATCCGCAAGCGATGGTCGCGGCGTATTCCGCGCGGATGCGCAAGCTCATGCCGACGGATCGGATGGTGACGGTCAGCCGCCGGGAGACGAAGTACCCTTTCTACCGCATCACGCGGAGCAGCCTGTGGAAAGAGCCGATCAACCCGTGGAAACAGAAGGACCGGCTGCCGCTGCTGGCCGGGGGGCTGCTCGGTGAATTGCTCTACGGCGACGTTCCGAAATTGATCGACGATCTTCAAGTGGCCGCGGACGATCCGGCGGCGGAGTATTTCGCCGGGCAGCGCTCGCTGCTGGCCATGCCGCTCTATGACCAGGGGACCGCGCTAAACATGGTGATCGTCATGCGCAAAGCGCCGCAAGCCTTCGACCGCGAGGAATTGCCGGAACTCGTGTGGATGTCGAACCTCTTCGGCCGGGCGACGACGAACCTTGTCCTCAAGCAGGAATTGCAGGTCGCGTACGACGACGTCGATCGGGAGTTGAAGGCCGTCGAGGCGATTCAGCGGTCGCTCCTACCGGAGAAGCTCCCGAAGATCCCGACGATGGATATGGCGGCGCACTACCAAACGTCCCACCGCGCGGGCGGGGACTATTACGATTTCTTCCCGCTGGCCGACGGCCAGTGGGGAATTCTCATCGCCGACGTGAGCGGGCACGGTACGCCGGCGGCGGTGATGATGGCCATCACGCACAGCCTCGCGCATACCCAGCCGGGGCCGCCGACGCCCCCGTGCAAGATGCTCTGCTATTTGAACGAGCAGCTCTGCCGCCGCTATACCGGTCAGTCGGGCAGCTTCGTGACGGCGTTCTATGGCATCTACGACCCCGCGGCGCGAACACTTTCCTATTCCTCCGCAGGCCATAACCCACCGCGGCTCAAGCATTGCGACGACGGGACGATGTCCTCGTTGGACGGCGCGGGCCATCTGCCGCTGGGCATCTTCGCCGAGGAGCAATACGAGTCGGCGTCGCAGCGATTTCGGCCGGGCGATCAGATCATCTTATATACCGACGGCATCACCGAGGCGCAGAGCGCCGCAGGCGATATGTTCGGCACGGAGCGGTTGGATCAAGTCTTGCAGGCATGCCGCCCCGGCGCGACGGCGCTCATCAACGCGGTGCTAGAAGCGCTGGAGACCTTCACGGCTGGGCGACCGGCGGACGATGATCGGACGATCCTCGTGGCGAAGATTTCGTAGTGCCCAGCCGCGCCTAACACTCGTGCAGCTCGCCCGCTTGCGACGGCATGAAGGCCGTCGGTCTGCCATCTACGAGAAGATCAAAGCCGAAGTGATCGGCGATTTGCAATTCGAGCGTGTCGACCCCCGCGCCGGTAAGCGCCGAGATGTGGGCGAACGCTGAGGCTGACTGTTCCCTCCCCTTAAGAAGGGGAGGGCTAGGGTGGGGTTCGTATTCACTCTTTGCGTCACCCTCACCCCGACCCTCTCCCTTGAAGGGAGAGGGAGCGCTGGGTAGATCGCATTTATTCAACACGACGAGGTGCGGCGCGTCATGCGGGAGCATCTCTCGTAATCGTCCCATGTTCGCTGACTGCTCGGCGGCGACGGTTGTGGCATCCAGCACCATCAGCACCAAGTCCGCGCGGCGGGCCTGCTCGCGGCCTCGATGAATGGCCTCTGACTCAATGGCGCACTCCGTCTCGCGGATGCCTGCGGTATCGGTCAACGTAACGGGCCAGCCTTGAAGGAGCGCGGTCTCGGCGACCCAATCGCGGGTCGTGCCGGGCACGTCGGACGTGATCACGCGGTCGCGGCCGATCAGGCGATTGGCCAGGGTGCTCTTGCCGGCGTTGGGCGGACCGATGATCGCAATGGATAGACCGCGGAGCAGTCGGATCGCGACGCGGCTGCGCGCGATGAAGGCCTCGCGCTCGGCGGCGGCGAGATGATCGAGCCGATCCAGGTAGGACGGAAGGATCGAACGCTGCGACAAGAGCCAAAGCGTAAGGCGGCGGGATGGCGAGCGAAGTAGCGCCGCATCCACGTCGCGTTCGACGCGATGGATCGGCGCGACCACGTCGCAATACTCCTGCGCCGGTACGACCTGCGCGCCGCCGCGTTCGAGCAATTGCAGCAGGCGCTGCGCGATGCGTACTCCGCCATGCGTGCAGAGTTCCGCGCGCGAGCCGCGGGGATCGTCCAGACGAACCGTCACCGCATCGTCGAGAAAAGTATCTCCATCGACAATCCGGCACAAGGTCGGTCGGGCGGGCGTCGGCGCGAGCGGCTGATCCTCGCGGCCCTTGCGCAGGATGTCGCGAAGGATCGCGTCGGTCCTCGGACCGGCCAGCGCGACGACGGCGATGGCTCCAGGCGCGAGCGGAGTGAGCAGCGCCGCGATCGTGGGAGTCTCGTCACTCATGGAGCTTCTTCGAAAGGCGAGAAGTGTCGGCGATAGGCCAGCGCGATGCCGCGGATGCACAGGTCGGGCACGACGGTGTCGATGAATTCGCACTGCGACTGAACGAGTTCGGCGTTGCCACCGGTGACGACGAGCTGCGGCCACGTGCCGAGCTGCGTCGCGTAGCGCTCGGTAATCTCGCGAAGGGCCCCAACGGCCCCGTGGACCACGCCGTTGCGGATGCACTGCTCCGTCGTCGTTCCATAGATCTCGACCGGCGCTTCGATCTTGACCTCGGGCAGGGCGGCCGTTCCTTCGTGAAGCGCGTGCGCCGACAGGGCCAGACCGGGAAGAATCGCCCCGCCCATGAAGACGCCCTCGTCGTTGACGCAATCGATGGTGATGGCGGTGCCGAAGCTGGCGACGGCGCAGGCCCGCCCGATCACGTCGTAGGCGGCGGCGGCCGAACAGACGCGATCGACGCCGACGGTCTCCGGCGATTCGACGGCCAGCGACATCGGGCGGTGCAACTCGTCGCCGACGGCCAAGAGCGCTTCTTCGTAGCGGTTCTCCAAACGCTTGCGAAG
>CAYMXF010000078.1:11111-12328 GCA_964393935.1 uncultured Planctomycetaceae bacterium | reverse complement strand
ATTCGACAAATCCTCGAGTGGGCGGACGATCATTTTCAACGGACCGGCGATTGGCCGAGCCAGCACGACGGAAAGGTCGCCGCCGCGCTGGGCGAGACGTGGCGCGCTATTCAATCCGCGCTTCAGAATGCTGCTCGCGGCCTGCCTCGGTCAGGTTGGACGCTGGCAAGGCTGCTGGCTCGATATCGCGGTCGCCGAAACCCAGGCCGTCTACCGAAGCTGACCGTTTCCCAGATTCTGAACTGGGCCGACGACCATCACCGTCGCACGGGGAGATGGCCGAATGGTTGGTCGGGTCCCATTCCCGGGGCCGCCGGCGAGACGTGGCGCAAAGTATGCGACGCCTTGAATCGCCGGCGACGCGGCCTACGAGGGCCGTCGCTTCGGTCGATCCTGGCGAAGCATCGGGGCGTCGTGAAGAAACAGACCAAGCGGTCAATCACGATGGAAATGATCTTGGGCTGGGCTCAAAATTACTATCAACGACACAACAAGTGGCCCATGTCGAGGAGTGGACCTGTAAAGGAATCAGACGGCGTCACGTGGAACGCGATCAATTCGGCGTTGGTTCATGGAACCCGAGGACTGCGCGGCGGCACAACCTTGTTTAGATTACTCTCGGGCTGGGGCGGCCCCATCCGAACTCCGCCGCGCAAACGTGATCTCGCGGTGTCCGACATCCTGTTGTGGGCCAAGGCCCATGCCCGCCGTTACGGCGAATGGCCGAACAAGTGGTCCGGCAAAGTCGACGACGCCCCTCTTGAAACTTGGCTCGCCATAGACCTGGCCTTGAACGCCGGTGTTCGCGGCCTTAAGGGTCGGCGGTCATTGGCGTCTTTACTGGCGCGCCAGCCGCTGCCGCGACAGCGTAAGCTCAAGTATCACGATGTACGGATCAACTAGCGCGGCGGGCTATACCGTCATCGCCTCTTCACGGCTTATCTCCTTGGGCTGAGTTCGCGTGGAGATGAAGATGCCAGCGAGGATGAGCCCTCCGCCCATGCACTGGAGTGCCGTAACGGATTCACCCAGAAAGAAATAGGCGAAAACGCTCGCGCCCACCGGCTCGCCAAGGATGCAGATGGCGATCAGCGTCGCCGTGACGTGCTTCAGGGCGTAGTTCAGCGCGCCATGACCCAGCAGTTGGGGCACCATGCCGAGCAGCAGGAAGTAAACATACGTCGACGTTTGATAACCGAGCGGCGACTGGCCCGCGA
>CAYMXF010000078.1:0-11011 GCA_964393935.1 uncultured Planctomycetaceae bacterium | reverse complement strand
GAGCCGACGCCGACGAAGAGGGGGTTGGTCGTGACGAGCACGACGGAGCTGAGGACCGACGTGTGCTTGAGCGACGTGATCCAGAAGGCAAAGTGCGCGGCGAGCATCGCGCCGGCCAGCGCGATGTACTTCCAGTGCGCGGTGGGAATCCGTAGGAGCTTGCCCCCGCGAGTTGCGGACATGATAGGCAACAAAACGAGCGTCGCGATCGTCAAGCGCGCGGCGGCGATGACCAGCGGCGGCGCGTCGGTCGAGAGCTTGATGAAGATCGCCGCCGAGGAGATCGACAGCACGCCGATCGCGAGCACCAAGGGCAGATGGAATCGGCGGCTCATGGGCCGGATTCTTCCAGATTTGCTGTTTGCGGTCTAACTCGCCGAGCCCTGGCAATATAAGGGCAATATTGCCCATGTATTAGAATTATTACCACTGATGAGTTCATGCGGTGACACCTATCGATGCGCCTAAGTAATTGTAATTACTGTAGTAATATTCATTAACACGACTCCTACTTTAAGGACTACCCTTACTGGCGCTCGACGTGTCTATACCCAGGTGGGGGCTCGCCGTCTTGAAGTGCATTGCTAGATCGCGCAACCCTAAGGAGGTGCCGCGTGCCGGAGACGTGTGAGGAAAGCGAAATCGAATCGGCTTTGGGGGAAACAAAATATCTGTTGGAACGCTGGAGGATTGCCGTCTCAACGACGGGCTTCCTTTGGGTCGAGCCGACGGGGAAGACCGTGAGTCCGGAGGAGTTGGCCGGTCTGCTTGCGCTGCTGGTCCGCGGCTGCGATTCCGAATACCCGAAGGTAATCAAGCTCGACTTCAGTGGTTCGAGAATTGTCGGGGAGCAGTGGACGGTCGTGGAATCGTTGTTATCTGACTTCGCTGCGAAAGTCGGCGGACATCTTCGGTTCATCACCGCAACGGGTCGCCCGGCAGCGGCGGTTCTCATCATCCGCGAATCCACCGATGAAATCCCGCCAAATAGCCTCTAAAACCGAGAAATACTTGTGTGAATACTCACCGAATTGCAGGAAATGACACAATTCACAGGATTTCTCTCGACTCCTAGGGTAAACCCTAACCCCAAAACAATTCTCAAACCATTGACTTGAAGCTGTCGAAATCCGATAATCGACGCTTAGTCGTGAGGGTTCGGACGCCACCTCGACTTCGTTCGGTCTTATTCATCAGACTTTTTTTTGTGGCGTTGGAGCATCGAGGTAATCCCTCTCCTTATCAGGCTCCATGCTCGACAACTACGGTCGGTCCAGGCGAGCCCGCTTACCATGGACTTGAAACGTGTGAATCGAACCGTATCGCGTTCTCTGCCAGTTATCGCCAATCGGCGTTGCGGTCAGGGGCTACATCGATCTTGTTGGGTTCTTCAGCCGGTTTCTCTGGCGGGGCACCGGCGCGTCGATTTAGGTGGGGGGTGGCATTTAAGGATTTTTGAGGAGGTCTGAGATGAAAGCTCACCTGAAATCATGGTCGGCGACTCAGCGGAGTCTGGGACTCGTGTGTAGCGCCATCGTGCTAAGCCTGGCGTTCTGCGGGACGGCACAGGGCGTCCTGTATCAGTTCGCGGGAACGTTTGGGCAGGAATGTACCCCGTGCCCAGCAGGCGGTTCTCCGGGCACCGGTACGGCGGCCTTTATTCTCGATAGCGCTACAAGCATTGCCTCTTACAACATCGCGTATGGCGGCATGGCTGGGACAGAAACCATCGCACATGTGCATGGGCCTGCGACCCTCGTACCCTGCGTGGTTGGGGTGGTCATCTACGGCCTTCCGGCGGGAAGTCCCAAGATCGGTAACTCTCCCGTCTTGACGGCCGCGCGAATCGCCGACATGAAGGCCGGCAAACACTACGTCAATATCCACACGAACCTTTGCGGCAACGGCGAAATCCGCGCCCAACTCTTCGAGGTGCCCCAAGCGTGTTGCTTGCCCGGCGGAGGCTGCACGATGTCGTTGGTCGACCCCTGCATAGCCCAAGGCGGCACTCCTCAAGGCCCCAATACTGCTTGTAGCCTGGCGTTGGAGGCCTGTTGTGTCCCAGGCGGTGGGTGCCTCATGGTCGATCCCATTTGTTGCGACGATATCCTGGGTGTTCTGCAAGGCCCGGGCTCGGCCTGTACAGGGACGGTGGAAGCCTGCTGTTTACCGGGCGGCGGTTGCCTCATGGTAGAGTCGATCTGCTGCGATGACATGGGCGGTACCTCTCGGGGTCCGGGTTCGGTGTGTCTGGGCGACTTAAACGGCAATCTGATCGACGACGCCTGCGAATATCGAAACTGGGTCGTCGCGGATGATTTCAAATTCACGCCGCAGTGCCCGCAGTGCCGGTGTGATTTCGACGGCGACGGCGTATGCACCACGTTCGGCGACTTCCAGATGCTGCAAAATTGCTTCGGACCGGTCGTCCCCGGCTGCGAATTCGCCGACCTGAATTGCGACGGCGTGGTGGACAACACGGACGCGAACATTTGGACGTGTCTGGCCGGCGGAGGGATTAACTGCTGCCCGCCCGTCACCCCGCCGCCTCCGCCGCCGATTACCGATGTTCAGTGGTACGGCTCCTGGCTGGATCCGGATTTCGATCCAAATCTCACACCGGCGCCGCGACGCGTGGACGGATGGTCGGTCGCCCTGTATCGCGACAATCCGCCGATTCCCTGTCCGTCCGGTTCCAACTACGACGCCTGCGGCAACGTCTATATTGATCCCTTGTCGGGCTGTCTGATGTTCCTGCCCGATGGCTCCACCACGGCGCTTCCGCTCAATCCGCCGGGTTGTCTGTGTCTGGGCCCCGTGTTCCCGCCGCCGGGCTACTGGCGGATCTGCGCGGTCTATAACCCCAATTGCACATCGCCTTGCTCGCCTGTGCCTGGCGCGCTCTGTGTGCTCCAATTCTTGCCTTGCGACACCGGCATCAGCAGCCCTCGCGAGCTGATCGCGCAGTGGGTCTTTGACGAGCCGGAGGTCCCCTGGGTGAGCGTAGGCAAGATCGGGTGCGATCAGCATGGCATTTTCTGTTACGGGCCTGCGCCGCTAAGCCACGCGTGTCTCGTGCATAACTGTGCCGGCCTGGACGAACTCAACCCGCTGAACCCCGGCGTTTTCCGACCGCGGGCCAACGCCACCTACTGGATCAGCTTCCAAGCGGAGGTCGGACACAAGATTGTCCGCACGGCGCAACCCTGCTGTGTGCCCGGCAGCCCATGTCAAATGATGCTGCACTCGGACTGCCTCGCCCAGGGTGGAATCCCCCAGGCCGGGGTCGTTTGCGCGGTGGCAACCTGTAATCCGCCCGGACCAGCCGCCCCGCCGTTTCCGTGTACCGAGATCTATACCGGAAACACGGTCAACCGCGAATACTGGGGATGGCATACGACGCCGCCCGGCTACCATAACCTGGACGACGCCTATTTAGGGTCGGTGGAGATGAGTTGCCGCGGAGAGTGGCTCTACTACTGGCTCAATCATCTGCACTGGAGTCAGCCGCGGTTCCAGCCGTGCGCCGACGACCCGACCAAGTCGATCGACATGGCGTTCTATCTCATCAGCACCGATCCGACGCAGATCAATCTACCCGGCACCGTCCTCTGGTGTCAGCCGGTCAACCCAAGCCCGCCGCCGCCGCCGCCATCGACGCCGCCGACGCGCAGGTTCCCACCCATCGGCGGGATCGACGAGTTGGTGAAAACCGTCGCCACGGCCCAGGTCGAGATATTCGGCTTTGGTCCCGGTACGATCTCCGCACAGGGCCCCACGCGCATCCAGCGGAGCAACCCGCTCGCCGGTGTCCCGAACACCATCCCCATCGAGATCCTCTCGATGTCCCTGGTGGGCAATTCGCCCTTCGGGCCGGCGACGGTCATCGAGCGGGCCGACGCCCATAGTCCGGGCCAAGTCATTGGACAGGCGACTCCCGGCGTGGACTTCCCGGCCGACAGTTTCTTCGACGTGTTCGTCGAGATTCAGATGCCGGGCGCGCCGGTGGGCTTGCAGAACCTGATTACGCAAAATCCGGTAAGGGTCAATGTCATCAGCCCCATTCACGAAGTCCCGCCATCGATGGCGGATTACCAGGGTCCGCAGTTGGGGCCCGAGTTGCTGTACGACCGCAGCAACCCGACGGTGGCCGTCGGTCGGCTGCTTTTCGTCAGCCACCGTATCCAATATCGCGGCGGCATCGACATTCACAGCGACATGGATTGGGCCAATGCGCCGATGGAGTGCACTTGCAAGGGCGATATGAACGAGGACGGCCGGTTGAACGCTCTGGACATCCAGAATTTCGTCAACTGCATCCTGATCGTGCCGCCGCCGAATCCGCTGGGTTGCCCGTGCGATTGCGCGGACATGGACGGCGATGGCGACATCGATATGGTGGATATGGTCCTGTTCGTGAACCAGCTCTTGCAGAACCCCAAGGCGGTGTGCCCGCCGCTGGTGTGCCCGTAGTGTTGCCGAGTTGAGGCGATCCGCCCCAAGCTCCGGCAAACAACTGCAACAAAGCCCCCGGCATCGGCCGGGGGCTTTTTCTTACGCAATGCTTCTTGGAGGGAATTCGGCCCGCCGGCGCTTACCAGTACACAAAGCGGCGGAACAGGATTTGCTGCCGCCGCGGTAGCGCGTCCACGTCCGGGATCAAATAACGGTTCTCGTCTACGTCGGTCAGAATCTTGCCGGATTGTCCGTGGTCCTGCGCCTGGCTCTGGTTCCAGCGCATCATGAACTGCTCCGCGCCGCGGTTCGTGCGGACCTTGAAGATCAGGTAACCGAACTTCAACTCGATGCCTTCGATCTCCGTGATGACATGGATGAAATAGCGCCGCGCAAGGGCTTCTTTCAAAAGGCATCGGACTTCCTCCGGCCATAGGCTCGGCTCTCGCACGATGCCGACCTCGTGTTCGCGGCCCTCGCTATCGCTATGTCGGAGGCTGACGTATTCGTTGGGCCGCGTTGCCGGGAACGCCAATACCGCGAAGACGCCGCCGTAAATCCGATCGTCCTTCACCGTGACGTGCAGCGTGTCGTGATTGCCCAGGTGAATGTTCGCGGACTCCGGCGTCAGCCAGTGCGGCTCGAAGGCGGGAGGCTGTTCCGATTCCGTTGAAAGAAATTCCGCCGGCGGCGCGGCCTGTTGCTCGACGACCAGCCGCTCGACCGTCGGCGCCGCCGTTAAACGCGTCTGCATCATTACCAGCCGGGCATACGCCCCGTTCGCCGCGAGCAATTCCTCGTGCGACCCCTGTTCGATCAACTTGCCATGATCGAAAACGAGAACGCGATTGGCGTGCCGTAGCGTCGAAAGCCGATGGGCGATGGCGATCGTCGTCCGCCCTTTCGTGAGCACCGTGAGGGCGTCCTGTATCGCCTTTTCCGACTCGCTGTCCAGGTTGCTCGTCGCTTCGTCGAGGATCAGGATTGCCGGATCGTAGAGCAGGGCTCGCGCGATCGAGATGCGCTGCTTCTCGCCGCCGGATAAGCCCGCGCCGCGCTCGCCGAGCGGCGAGTCGTAACCGAACGGCATCTTCATGATGAAATCGTGCGCGTTGGCGGCCTTGGACGACGTGATGACCTGTTCCGGCGTGGCGTCCGGTCGGCCGTAGATCAAGTTTTCCCAGATCGTGCCGCGAAAGAGGAACGATTCCTGCAAAACGAGCCCGACGTGCCGGCGCAGGTCGTGCCGATCAAGCTCGCGGACGTCGAGCCCGTCGAGCGTGACGCGCCCTTCGTCCACGTCGTAGAAGCGCGAGATGAGATTGACAAGCGTGGTCTTGCCCGAGCCGCTGCGCCCGACGATGCCAACCATTTGGCCGGCGGGGATGTCGAACGAGACGTCTTCGAGCACGGGATGATGGCGGTCATAGCCGAAGGTGACGTTTTCGAAACGGATGTTCCCGGTGGCCCGAGGAAGGGCGAGCGGCTCGGCCGGGTCCATGACGCGGACCGGCGTGTCGAGCAATTCAAAGATGCGCTGGCTGGCGGTCATAAAGCTCGTCAGCCAGGTCGTGAGCTGCGCGAGCGTCGAGAGCGGGGCATAAAACATCGCCAAGTATGCGAGAAACGCCATGAGCGAACCAAGCGTCATGCGATCCGCCAAAACGTCCCGCCCGCCGACGAACCAGACGATGAGCCCGCCGAGACTGAAGATCATCTGCATCACGGCGGAGAATGTCGAAGCGGAGTTCTCGACGCCCAGCCGCGAATGACGGAGGTACGCGCTCGACTCATTGAAGCGGTTGAATTCGCGGTCCTCCTGGGCGAACGCCTTCACGACGCGGATGCCCGAGAGCATCCCGGCCAAGGCCCCGGTCTGTTTACTGGAGGCGTCCCAATAGCGGTAATACTTGGGATAGACGTACCGCCAGAAGAACCAGCTTCCGGTGAGCACCAGCGGCATGGGGATCAGCGTGTAGAGCGCGAGCGTGGCGTTGAGCGTGAAGAGCATGACGCCGACGCCGACGAGCTGGAGGATCTGCATCAAGAAGCCGCCGGTGATCTGTTGGATCAGCCCGTGCAAGACCTCGGTGTCGTACGCGACACGGCTGGTCAGCACGCCGACCTGATGCCGATCGTAGAAACCGACGGAGAGTTCGTGCAGCTTGTGGACCATCTTCGCGCGGAGTTCGGACGTGAGCGCCGTGCCGACGCGATTGGAGAGCCGCCCCTTGAACTGCGCCACGAACGCCGTTACCAGCCGCGTTACCGCAAGGAACAGGACGATCACCAGCAGCGTGGCGACGAAGTCTTCCATCCGCCCGCCGCGATGGTCCGCCCGCAAGACATGGTCGACGAGGTATTGCTGGAGCTTGGGCGGGGCGAGTTCCGCCAGGACGCCGAGGATCAGCAGGGCGCACATCCCCAGCGCCGCCGCGCGGTGCGGCCGGACAAGGTCCCACACGCGCGAAAGGACCGCCTTCCGGTCGATGCACTGTGGGCACACGTCGCCGATGAAACGCAGCGTCATCCCGCAGGTTGGGCAGCGCCGCTGATCGACATTGTCCTGCGGGTGGATTTCGAGCCGGCCCTGCGTGCGGAGTTGTTCGAGCTTGCGGGCAACTTTCACGAACCGGTCGGACAGGCTGTTGGAGTATCGCAGGAGATCGACCCAGATGCCCTCGACCTGAGCCTGGAGAAAGCCGGAACCGACGACATTATGGGCCCGAAACGACGCGACCTTGTCGAGCGAGAGGTGCCGCAGGAGTTGGGGCGCCTGCCCGTCGGTGCAGATGGCCAGCCCGCTCGGCGTGACGACGAGCCACTGCGTCTGTTCATCGCCGGGCAGGGCGATGTCGGTGCAAGTGGACAGGAGGACCGGTTGATGGTTGAGCCCGTGCTCTTGCATCAGCCGCAGAACCGATTCGGGGGCGTCTTGTTGCAGCATTTGAGGATGAAGCCGACTCGGAGCCGGGCATAGCATCAGTAGTATATCCACGCATGGGACGGTTGGTGGCGGTGGCTCTTAATCCCTCCCCTTACGAAGGGGAGGGGAGGGTGGGGTTTTATCTCGTGTGGGAATCACAGCGCGCTGAGTTCGCGCTGTTGTGACTAGAGCCCGAATGTTTCCACGTGGAAACGGATGGCCGAGGTCACGTCGGCCAATGCTTCGTCGTAGGTATCCCCCTGGCCGACGACGACTCCTTTAAGCCCCAAGGGATAAGCGACGAAACCGTCGGGGTGTTTTTCGACGATGATTTTGATCGGCTTCATGCCACGATTATAGCCGCTAGGATCGATCTTCAACAAACGAAAAAATGCTTATGGGGCGAGTTTCAAACGATTTGGTAACGGCCGGTCTCCGTTCGCATGTGTGACGGGTGGCTTGCGAAACGTCCGATGAGGCGGAAACCCCATCCCGTAGGTTATTTTGTCGTGAAAGGAGTGGCTTCTTCACTTCCGCCGCCGGTATCGTAAACTGATGCGATGGCCCGGCAGACGATCGCCATCCTGGACTTCGGTTCGCAGTACGTGCAGCTCATCGCCCGGCGGGTGCGCGAGAATCAGGTCCACTCGCTGATCTTCGCCCCCGATGTCTCGCCGGAGCAATTGAAGAAGAACAACGTCGTCGGCATCATCCTCAGCGGCGGGCCTGCAAGTACCTACGCCGCGCAAGCGCCCAAACCGAACAGTGGCATCTTCGAATTAGGTCTGCCGGTCCTCGGCATCTGCTACGGCATGCAGGTCGCCTGCCAGCAGCTTGGGGCGAAAGTGGTCGCCGCCGGGCATCGGGAGTTTGGTCGGGCAAAGTTGGAAGTCACTGGCGACGATCCGCTGTTGACGCACATGCCCAAGGCGACGACCGTCTGGATGTCGCACGGCGATATCGTGAGCGGCTTCGGCGAGGATTTTGTCACGGTCGCTCGCACGCCGAGTTGCCCGCACGCCGTCGTCCGCCACCGCCATCGACCGTTCTGGGGCGTACAGTTTCACCCGGAGGTGACGCACACGCCCGAGGGCGGTCAAATCCTCCGCAACTTCCTCTACGATATCTGCAAGGCCGACGGTTCGTGGAACGCCGGTTCGATCATCGATCAGTCGGTGGAGAACATCCGCGCGAAGGTCCGCCCCGACTCGCAAGTGATTTGCGGTCTGTCCGGCGGCGTGGACTCGGCCGTCACGGCGGCGCTCGTGCATCGCGCCGTGCCCGACCGGCTCACTTGCATCTTTGTGGATAACGGCCTCTTGCGGGCCAACGAGCGCGATCGCGTGGAAGCGATCTTCAGAGGACACTTCAAACTCGAGCTTCGCGTGGTCGATGCCGCCGAGCGGTTTCTGCGAAGGCTCGCCGGCGTGACGGACCCGCAGGAGAAGCGAATCCGCATCGGCCACGAGTTCATCGAGGTCTTCAAGGAAGAGGCCAAGCGAATCCCCGATGCGCACTATCTCGCCCAAGGAACGCTCTACCCGGACGTGATCGAGTCGGGCCATTCCGCCGCCGGCACGACCGCCAACATCAAGCTGCACCACAACGTCGGCGGGCTCCCGGCCGAGCTGGGTTTCGAGTTGATCGAGCCGCTGCGCGATCTGTTCAAGGACGAGGCCCGCGTGATAGGCGAGGTACTGGGGCTGCCGGAGGAGATGATCTGGCGGCACCCGTTCCCCGGTCCGGGTCTGGCCGTGCGGATCGTCGGTGAGGTGACGCGCGAGCGCTGCGATCTGCTGCGACAGGCCGACCGCATTATTACCGAAGAAATCGCCGCGACCGGTTGGCACCGCAAGGTCGCGCAGGCCTTCGGCGTGCTGATGCCAATTTCCAGCGTCGGCGTGATGGGCGACGGCCGGGCGTATGCCGGTCAGCAGGCCATCGCCGTCCGTCTCGTGGAATCGACGGATTTCATGACCGCCGACTGGGTTCACATCGATCCGGGAATTCTGTCGCGCATCTCGACGCGGATCACCAACGAAGTCCCCGGCATCAACCGCGTCGTCTATGACATCACGAGCAAGCCACCGGGAACGATTGAATGGGAATAATCAGAGGCCGGGTTTCGGAAAGTAACGAATGATTTACTCCACAGGCTGCGAGTATGGAATCCGGGCGCTCATGAACCTGGCCGATCAGGGATCGGCCGGGAAGTTTCTGCTTTTGCGAAAGATCGTTGGGGGCGACGACCTTCCGTCGCACTTCGTTGGGAAGATTTTGCAAATACTCGTCCGAGAGGGAATTCTTCTTTCCGCCAAGGGCCGCAACGGCGGCTTCGCGCTCCAGCGGCCGCCCGAGAAGATCACCTTGCGCGAGATCGTCGACGCGCTGGACGGTCCGCAGCGTCTCAAGCGTTGCATCCTCGGCTACTCGCCGTGCGATAACTCGCAACAGTGTCCACAGCACGACGATTGGGTGGAGGTTCGCGAGCAGATCGAGCGAATGCTGGCCCGCACGACGCTGGCCGATCTGGTACGCGCCCAGAACCAGAAGCGGGCTCGTAGCGGTCGATCCTTCACTCGTCGAAAATAATCCGTCCTTCTCGGCGCTTGAACAACGCTGAGTCCCAGAGCATCATGCATGCATGTCCAATTGCAGTGATATCCGAGCGCGCTTCGCCCCTTCGCCGACGGGCTATCTACACGTCGGCGGGGCGCGGACCGCGCTCTTCAACTGGCTCTTCTGTCGCCGTCATGGCGGTTGCTTCATTCTTCGCATCGAGGACACGGACATCCTCCGCAACATCGAAGGCGCGGAGAGCAAATTGATCGAGGACCTGCGCTGGCTCGTTATCGATTACGACGAAGGACCGGACGTCGGCGGCCCGCTGGGGCCCTATCGCCAAAGCGAGCGCCGCGATTTGTATGACGCCGCGGCGCGCAAGCTGCTCGCCTCCGGTAATGCTTATTACGCCTTCGAAACGTCGCAGGAGTTGGAGGCGATGCGTCGCGAAGCGACGGCACAGAAACAATCGTTCAAGTATCCGCGGCCCGATCCCTTGCCGACGGAGGCGGATGCCGATCGCGCGCGGCGCGAAGGTCGGCCCGTCGTCGTCCGATTCAAGACCCCGAACGAGCCGATCACGGTCCACGACGAAATCCTCGGCGACGTGAGCTTCGCGGCCGGCGAGGTCGAGGACCTGATCATCGTGAAATCGAATGGCTGGCCGACGTATCATTTTGCCGTGGTCGTGGATGACGCGGCGATGCAGATTACGCACGTCCTCCGGGCACAAGAACATTTGATGAATACTCCCAAGCACGTGTTCATGCAGCGGGCCCTCGGCTATGCACCGCCGCTCTACGCGCACCTGCCGCTGGTCTTCAACATCGACGGCACGAAGATGTCCAAGCGCGACAAGCACAAGGTCGTGCGCACGGCGGCGAAGAATCTCATCAAGCAAGGCAAGTGGACCGCGGACGATATCGCCCGCATCGCCGAGTGCAAAGCATCATCGGCAGAAGCCTGGCTGGACAAGGCCGACACCGAGTTGGACATGGCGCAGGTGGGGCGGCTTGCCGCGGCGGCGGGTGTCGAAATCCCCGAGATCGACGTTCACGACTTTCGGGC
>CAYMXF010000077.1:5621-12550 GCA_964393935.1 uncultured Planctomycetaceae bacterium | reverse complement strand
GCACAGTAGCCCGCGCTGGGCGTGCCGCCGCTCACCAGAATGTCCGCCAGCCCCTGAATGTCGAGGCCGTCGGTCGTTCCGCTCACGTCGCCGTCACCGCTGCCGCTCGGAAAGACCGTGAGCTCGACGGTGTTGCTGCTGATGACGCCGCAGGGGTTGGTGATCAGCGCTTGCACCTGGTACGACCCTCCGCTCGGGCAGCCTATGACGCCGATCTGGGTCGTCGCTGCGTTGAAGGGCGAGGCGTACGCTGTTCCGCCACAGGGGAGCGGGAGCGGATCGCTGCCGAGCGTGGCCCATGACTCCGGGGTGATCTGGATCTGCCACTGGTAGGTAAACGGGCCGGTGCCGAGGGCGGCGACGGAGAACGTGGCGGCGGCTGCGGAGCAGGTGGTGGCGGCGATCGGCTGCGTCGGTATCCGGAAGCATGGGAGACCCTCCGGCGGGCGGGGAGGCAGGATATCCGCAACATGTTCCGGCGTCGCCATCTCCGCCGGCGGCGCCGGTTCGCTTTGGTCGCTTGCCAGCACCGCCGACGCGTCGGGGTCCAGCGAAGTCACGCCCCATACCGCCGACATCTGCACATCCCCGTCGTTCTGCCCTGCTTCAACGCTGGAGTTCGAGTCCACGGTCCCGGTCATGAACACGCGGACCGTCTGCCCGACCAGAACGACTAGGGTGTGGTCGCCGGAATCACCCTCCATATTGAGTGCGCCGGCCCTGATGACCTGAACGTTGTCATAGGCGCCGTGGACGCGCGCGAGGTAGCCCGCCTTGTTTACGGCGGTGTCGCCGTTGTTGAGGTTGTAGATAAAGACATGACCGTCTGTTGAGCTGCTGGCGACCGTGTTGTTGCCCAACATGTCCTGACCGACGGCCATCACCTGCGCTTTCACCGCCCATCTGGCCGAGACAGAGACCGGCGTGCCGGCCGGGAGGGTTGCCGAGACGATCAGGTAATCCCGGGTCACGTCGGCCTCGGTGATTCCACGGGCCATGCCCCCGAAGCCCGGACCTCCCCCGGAGCAGGCGTGCGATGAAAGGGTGAACTGGCCCGACGGGGTCGCGAGCGACCCGTTCGCCTTCCCGTCGTTCCCAATCGTATCGTGGGCGGTCAGTCCGGAGAGCGACGCGACCGGCATATCAGTGATGGTCTGCTGGATCATGGGCGCGTTGGTGGCGCTGGCGCGCCCGAACAGGGTCAAGGACTGTGCCGAGGCCGGAGCGGCCGGCCCCGCCACGGCCGCAACGAGCAACATCGCGCCGCCAAGCCGCGAAATCGCGCAGGACGAGGTACGAAATAGCCCGCCACAGACAAGTTGCATCCTATTGGCCTTCCACGACATCAACATACGTCACCTCATTCTTTCATCATGCCCCAAGTACCTATGCGACGCGGCGCGTGCAGTTATCACGCGAATCGCAAAAAGCAGGCGGATTATTCGCACCTGGCCCCCAGGGAACAGCACCCAGTCCGCTTTGAACCGAGATTTCCGATATGGCCCCTGCCCTGGCCCCGCCTTCGGGCTGTGTTCGCCCATTGTACCGCCCCCCCGTTGCGCCTAGCCTTTTTGGGGCGTTTTTTTCGTTTTTTTGATCGCCGTGGACCGTGGTCAGGGTCAACCAGAAGTCAGCACCAAGGACTTGCCCGAGCATTTCTTCGCCTCCAAGTGCGAGCAGAATAGCTACTTACGTTTTTCTTGCCGCTCCCATCCTGATTTGCTTGTGCGCTGAGCAAGGGTAATAGGTGTAGGTAGGAAGGACGCCGCAGCGTGCCTTCAGTCGGCTGACGGCTTAACGCTTATGGCTGACGGCTACGGCGCTCGACGATTCCGCGCGCGAAAGGCAGCCGATCACCATGCGACAATCAAATTCAACTTCCCCTGCCCCCATTCCTTCGCTATTCGCTATTCGCCATTCGTCATTACCTTCCCCACCCCTGTTTCTGAGTCGCTATCGCGTAAAATTCACGAAATTCAGCTTTGTTCAGCCAACCTCTTTTTTTCCTGAATTATTCAACTTTCCCCCGCCGCCCCGCGCAGCGTGCCAGCCCTCTTCTTTCGCTATTCGCCATTCGCCATTGACTTTCGCCTCGGCCGCTCGCGCCCCCGAGGTAAATAGGCTAAATTACGATAAATGTGCATCCGCCCACACGTCGCGCCCGCCCCTCACGCCCTTGGCCCCTTGGTCCCTTCCGCATTCCGACTGGAGTTTACCCGCCGCGGCGGGCATTCCGCATTGGGCTGTTCCGCTCGTTTCCGCTCGTTTCCACCAAAAAAAACAACATACCCCAAATATCCACCGCCAAGGATCGTCATAGCAGCGATTTTTTTCACAATCTTTTGCCCATCAGCCATTCCATCCTAACACCCTTTTGTGGTACAATACTCGCGGAGTAGCGGGAGGCTCCTCATATCGAACACCGGCGAAGGCGTCTGGGCGAACAGGCCAGGCATACTTCGGAGTGCAGCGGACCAGAAAGGAGCGTCAAGATGCGTCACCCAAGCGTAATCCTTGCCGTCGGTTTGTTGTTCGGGCTGACCGGTGTTGCGAAGGCACAGCCTTTGACCATCGTCAATAACCAACTGGGGGCGTTCGTCGACATTTCGGTGACGGGCACGGCCCTGAATCTCAACGACGACGATGAAGCCGTGATCGTCACGGCCATTGGAAACGCCGTCTTTCCGGCGGGCAGCGTGGTGGTGGCCAATAACGGCGGCCTTGCTTTTCCGAGCGTTGCGGGTCAAAACGATCTGGCCCCCTTGAACGCGGCAATTCCCAGTGCCACCGCCTTCAACGGTCGTCAGTCCGCGTTGGCCTATTGGGATGACCTCAAAGGCGAAGATTATAACACCTCTTGCACGCTTCCCCTGCGAGGAGGCAAGAACGGGAACGTCTTCTGGAAAGTCACCGGCACGACACTGATCGTCCAGTGGAACGAACGGCCCGTGGTCGCGACCATCGCCGACAGCGACACCCTCGCCAACAGCGTCTGTGAACTGGTGACATTCCAGATTCAGATCTTCGGGGGGGTCGTACCCGGTCCAGGGGCCATCTACGCGCAATTTATTTATCAGGATATCCAGCAGCCGATCCCCAATGGCGGCGCCAGCGCTACCATCGGGTATCAAAACGGCGCCTCCGACTCCAACGATGTGCAGTGGAGCTTCAACACGGCCGGGGCGGTCTCGAATGGGATGGTCCTCTCCCTCGTTGACGCGAATTCGATCCCGGCGGTCTCAGACGTCGGCAACGTCGCCCTGGTCCTGTTGTTCCTGATGGCGGGCATTTTCGTTTTTCGGCGCGGCAGGGCCGTCACGCCAATCCGCTAAACCATAGTCCCGAGTAAGCAAGCTCCCCAAGGAATGGGACAGGATTTACAAGATTTACAGGATTTCCTTCTCAACTTGTTCATCATGTGAATCATGTCAAATTCTTCCCTCCGTCCCATCGAGAGGTTGTCGCCTATTTCGCCGTTTTGGGGCCATCCTGCTCGCCTAGTCGAGTCGCCGGCGGCGACTTGGCTTGGTATTCGGCCGCCTTGTCGGGCTGCCCCCAGGCGGTGTAGAGGTCGATGATCCGCCGAAGGGCGTCGGCGGTCTCCGGGAATTGGCGGCCGCGCGCCGCCTCCAGCGTCTCATAGCTGCTGACGAGTAGCGGCTCGGCCTCGGCGAATTGACCGAGGCGGGTCAGGCACTCACCCAAGGCGCTTTGAGCGACGGCCGTCTTCGGATGCCCTTTCGGATATTTGGCTTGTCGAATCTCCAGGCATCGCTTCAGCGCTTCCTGGGCGGCGGGAAGATCCCCTTTCTGAGCCATGATCCGACCCAGGACGAGCAGCGAACCCGCCACTTCGACATGGTCGCCCGGCAGCGTCTTTCGTCTGATCTCCAAACCTTCGCGGCAGTCAGTTTCGGCTTCAACAAATTGCGCCCTGCGGCGAAGGCAATCCGCAAGATTGTTGAGACAGGTCGCTACGCGAAGCGGCTCCGTCTCGCTGAGGTCCCTTCGATATACCAGGAGCACGTCGCGGAACAACTGCTCCGCACCGACGTGATCCCCCTCATCCAGGCGCACCAGCGCCAGCATGTTCTTCACAATCGCGATCTTGCGGTGGTCCTCGGGTAGATGCCGGCGACGAATCTCCAGGCTCTCGTTTAGGACACGCTGGGCCTCGTCGTAATCCCGCTTCGCCAAGAGCAGCCCACCCAGATAGGTGAGGTCATACGCGATTTGGTCGTCGTCCGGGTCCAGGAGTTCCCGCAGGGTACTCAAATCTTGACGATACAGGGCTTCGGCCTCCGGGAGCCGGTTCGTCTCCTTCAGGACAAAGCCGAGGTTGCGCTGCGTTTGGGCCACTTCGAGGTGCTTGTCCCCATACAAACCTTGGCGAACGGCCAGGGCACGACGGAGCTGCTCTTCGGCTTTCGGGAAGAGACTGAGATTCGTGTACAGTTCCCCCAGTGTGTTGCGGACTTCGGCTTCCGCCGCGGGGTTGACGGACAGCAGCTCGCCAACCATCTGCGCGCGGTTATCGAGCGTTTGGATGAGCATTGTTCTTGCGCTACCAGTCTTGTTCGGGTCGAACAGGACCAAAATATCCTTCAGAAAACCGCTGACCAACCCGCTCTTCTTCGCTTCTTCTTGAAGCTGTAAGGCTTTTTCCTGGGCCTGCAAGGCTTGTGCCTGAAGCCGTAAGAAAACATTCACCGTCGTAGCGACGGCCATTAATATGACCACTGCGGAAAGTGCTGCGACCGCCCGATGGCGACGAGTCCAGCGAACGATCCGAGTGGGCAGGCCCATTCGGCGGGCTTGGATCGGCTCATCAGCCAGGAAGCGCCGGATATCGGCGGCGAATTCGCCGGCGGTGGGGTAGCGGTTGGCCGGGGACTTATCCAGCGCCTTGAGCAGAATGGCATCGATATCCGCGTCGAGCTTGCGGCGAATCGATGAGGGCCGAGCGGGATCCTGATGGGCGATGCGCTCCAGGATGTCGTTCAACCCGCCATCGAGACGACACGGCAAGGCGCCGGTGAGAAGCTGGTAGGTCATCGCACCCAGCGAATAGACATCGCTCCGAACGCTCATCTGCTCGAACTGCCCGCGCGATTGCTCCGGCGACATGTAGCCCAAGGTGCCCAGGATTTGACCGGGTTCGGAGATGGACATCCCGCCGGCGCTGCTCGATGCCGGATCCATGGCCTTGGCCAGGCCGAAGTCCAAGATGTGCGGCTGGCCCCGCTCGTCAATCAAGACGTTTGAGGGCTTCAGGTCGCGATGCAGCACGCCGTGTTGGTGTGCGTAATCCACGACGTCGCACACCGACGCAATCAGACCCAGGGTCTCGCGAACCGGACAATTGCCGGGGATTTCGGCTTGATCGATCCGCGGTCCTTCCACATATTCCATGACGAAAAAATCGTGGCCCTGGTGAATGCCGGAATCCAAAACGGAGACGATGTTCGGATGCTGCAACCGTGCGGCAAACTCGACCTCTCGTTGGAATCGGGCCCTTTCGCGCGGCGTGATAAAGGCCCCCCCGCGCATGGCTTTGATGGCCACCCTCCGTTTGGTCGCCCTTTGGGTCGCCTCGTAGACCACCCCCTGACCGCCCCGACCGATTTGGCGGACCAGGTCATATCCCGGAAACAGATCGGCGACGGGCATGGAGGCGCCGAGCACGGAGGCAAGTTGGTCCGCGGTCTTGCGCGCGGCGTCGATCAAATCGTGGTCTGGGATACTGGCCCTGCTGTCCACGACGGGCTCCTGTGCAGTCGGAAGTTGAAACGTGCGTCTTCCTCGAACGCCCTCATCCTTAAAGCAGAAATGGCGTGATTCACTCACGCAGAGCTACTGAAGTACTGCGAACTATCGCCCATGAGGGTTCGCAGAGCATGGTGGGCGCGGGCACGCAGCATAAACACCGCACCCGGCCGACGCCCGAGCGAGGCTGCGACCTCCTCGATGGGACACCGTTCAAGGTCATATAGCCGGACCACACACTGGTAGTCCTCCGGGAGCTGACCGATCGCCCGCTGCAACGCCCTTTGGGCTTCCGCCGTCGCGGCCTGGCGGCTGGGCGTGTTTGACGTGGCCCCCAAGAGTTCGTAGAGCGCGGCGACCGACTCCTCGGGATTGAAGGGGACAATCCGCCGGCGATCGCCGCCGCGTTTCTCCGCATCCAGGGCCTCTATCGCGTTACGCAGATTGTTTTTTGCAATGGTGGTCAGCCAGCTCTCAAAGGACCCCTCGCCGTACGGCACAAACCTTCCGATGCCGAGTAGCGCATCGATATAGGTTTCCTGCATCACGTCCTCGGCCGTCAGAACGGAACAAAAGCGTTTTGGGATCTCATGCCCAAGCCGCTCCCGCACCAAAGGACCGTGACGGTTGAACAACTCGCTCGCCGCTTCGCGGTCACCGGCGGAGGCTTTTGCGAGTAACTCGGCCTGCGAAGGGGTCTGGGGCACTGTTTTTGCCCTCCCATCTGGAAATAAGCTAACGATGGAGGCCGTCGTGAGCAAGGCAGGCCCGCTGCCAACGGCCTGTTTTCAGGCGTTTTCCCGCAGATCCAAAAAAAATCCTCCCCGCGCGTGACAGAAAGCGGCCTTTTCTGCTCATTTAGGTATGGACACAGACCTGCAAAAAAGCAAACAACGCCGCTATCAGACACGAGCGTGTCGGCGGCATGAAACGCAGGCAAAACGTTAAGGAGTCGAACCATGATTACTGTGTATGACATTTTGGTGGGTTTCGCCGTGGAGTTTTTGAGAAATATGCCCGATGGATGGCTTCCTCTCAGTGGGATCGTTTGATGGAGACGATCGCCGCGAACCCTGATCCGCCTCCACTGACACGGAAAAAAGGCTGCCCCGAATGGCCGGGCGGCCTTTTTTATTGGGTTGACGTGCCCTCGCCGTTTTGCA
>CAYMXF010000077.1:1854-5521 GCA_964393935.1 uncultured Planctomycetaceae bacterium | reverse complement strand
CAAGCAAAGCCGCTTCCAGACACATGCGTGTCGGCGGCATGAAGTACAGGCAAAAAGGTAAGGAGTCGAACCATGATCGCTGTATATGACATTTTGGTGGGTTTCGCCGTGGAGTTTTTGAGAAATTTGCCCGATGGATGGCTCCCTTCGATTGATCCTTTCATCGTCTTTCAACCATGACCAGCCTCAATCGGCTCGGAAAAGAGGCTGCTCCAAATAGCGGGCAGCCTCTTTTATTGGGTTGATGTGCACTCACCGTCGTGCAGGGGCGTGTGTGTGCCACTTCCACTGACCTCTGGAACATCGCGCCTGAGGTGCAGTATGAAGAGTTGGAGGCCGTCAAAGATGTTCTTTGGCGGGTGAGTTGCAGCAGACTTGCCGAATCCTGTAAGTGTGGAGACGTAGTGCCAACACGGCAGCTTGGCTTGCCGCCCGGCGTCGAGCCACGCATGCCCGACGCTCCGGTTGGCTGCGGAAACGCTCAACCAGCCCGGTTTCCTGATTACCGCCGAGCACATTCAAACCTGTGACAATTGTTGGGTCCGACCTATCGAACGCGGGATCAGGGCGACCACTCCGCGTTGCGGATTATCGAACATGACAAGTGATGCAGAATTGATCCGTTCGGCATACCGCCGAAGAGTTTTTGTAATGCGGCGCCAAACGCTGGGGGACATAAATATCATCCTGAAATCGAAGGTCATCGTCTCCGGAAGGCGGTCGCGGCCCAACACGTCGAGACGCCGCAAGAATGCACGGACGTCGCGGCAGGTGACCGTCTGCCGAAGTGGTCGCACATAGAGATGTCCCGATATTGAAATGTGGAAATACCAGGTCTCCAGGAACCGGCGGATCTCTTCCAACGACGTCTGCCATCCACGCTCCCTAAGCCATCTTCCATTCCATTGTTGCATGGCAGCGTCTGAGTAAAGATAAGGGTGATTCTGCGCATTACCCGAGCGGATCACCGGCACCATTCACGACGTGTCGCCCGTCTCGTCGGAGGGCGGTCGATCACCACCGCAGCGCGAATCCCGCCGTCATCCACTTGCTCGATTCGACCGCGTGTACGACGACGAGTTGACCGGGCTTGATCTCCCCGGACCGTACCATCTGGTCAAGGTGGACCAGCGTGGCCGCCCCGCCCACATAGCCGATGCGGGCGCATCGGAATTGAATCTGCTCGCGGGTCACGCCGAGCCGGTCGAGAAATGCGGGAATGTGATCTTCATAGAGTTTCAGTGAGGGAATTGAAACGATGTAATGATCGACCGCGGAGGAAGGAATCCCAAGCTTGGAGGTGAACCGGACCAGGCCTTCGAGTAGAAGAGGCGCGGCGGAATCGTTCACTGCGTTGAAGTCCTGCCACAAGTGATGCCGGCCGGCGTTATACAACTCGGGAATCTGGCAATTCTTTTCCGTCAGATCCGCGGCCGCGCCGCCCGCCTTCATCCCCGCAGGGCGGCCGCCGCCGACCGACTCCACAAAGGTGTCGATAACGCGGCGACGCTCATCGGTCGGGTCACCGGCCCGAAGGAGCACCGCCCCGGCGCCATCAGCAAGGATCCATCGCAACGCGGCGTTGACCTTGTCCATTTTCGGCTGGTTGAAGTAGCAGCTTCGAAGATAGACGGAGGAGAGCTGGCTGTAGCAGACCAGGGCCGTGCGATAACGGCCGTTGGCCAGCGCATCGAAGGCGATTTGCACGCCCTTGCCCATGCCGGAGCAATTGGAGTGGATCTCCATCTCGGCACACGTCTCGATCCCCAGTCGCTCTTGGAGCAAAGCGCTGGTCGGAGGCGTGCTTTGATCGTAGGACGGGCACGAGACGATCAGCAGCTCGACGTCGCCGGCCGACATTCCCGCCATCTCAAGGGCGTTGCGCGCGGCGACCTCGGACAAGCTCGCAAACGTGTGTGTCAGGTTGCCGGTTTCAGGATCGACCGCGAAGTGGCGCGTGTGGATGCCGCTGCGTTCGAGCATCCGCGGCCCCATGTTATCCACGAAGCTGAGCACTTTCGGCGGCGCATCGCGCAGTCGGCCGAGCACCTCTTCGATGCGATCATTAGGAACGGGATGGCCCGGCAGACAACTTCCGGTTCCAGCGACATGTACTGAATAGGATGGAGGCATCTCGCGTCCCTTTGCAGTGCGGTGTCAGTCAGCGAGCCACTTTAAGTACGGCCGTGGTCCCCTGACTTTTTTGAGACACGGGTCGTTTTCCGGTAGAGAGGGGAGGCGTTCGAACTACGGAGGGAGCACGCAACGCCTCACCCTCTCATCTTGCGGATATATGAAAGTAGTCGGCGCCGGCGACTCCGCCGCCAGCGCCTCATGAATGAGGAGGTCAGACGCCGATGCCGGGGATGCTCGGAAACAGGCTCTGGAGATTGGCCAACTGGCTCTGAATCTGGTCCGCGAAATCGCAACCCGCGACCTGGAAGGCCACGAGACCACTCGCCGCGAGCAACCACGTCTTCAATCGAAAAGACTTCATCACGATACTCCTGTCAAGGCGTTCCGCGATCACCAGCGACTGGCGAGAACCACTCTCGGCCGATCTCGCCGGCAAACACGCGGGGGAACTTGCCCACCAGAAAACGCGACGAATCAAAGGTCGCTCCGCAAGCGTTTGCGGAAAATTATCATGCGAAATGGGGCTCCCCATTAGCGGACCTCGGGGCCCGTTCAGGCCGTTAATGGGGGTCGAATGTCGAGGGCCGGTCGTCGCAGCGATTCGTATAGGCTCCAGAGCCCGAGACCGAGGGTGGCCGCACCGGCAAAGAGGCTATATCCGGCATACCAAGCGTGGAAGTCGGTCGTGATGGGAAAGACGCTGAGCAACCCGACGACCAGGAGTGCGGCGAGGAGGCTGACCAGCCCCCAATGAATCAATACAAACAGGCCGATGGCAACGACTCCTAGCGCGAACAACGTCCAAGCCGTCACCGGGTGGGAAGCGGCGGGGGCATACATCGCGGAACCGATGAGCCATGCGATCAGCAGCGCCAGCCATCGTCGGGGGCCCGCAAGCCAGGTCGCGATGACCAGGATAAACAGCATGACCAGGCCCTGATAAATTCCGCTGCGCAGCGAATCCATCACACCGGCGACGGCGAATCGCGAGCCGAGCAGGTCATCCAATCCCTGATAAAGTCGCAGTTGCGTTCGCGTTTCCCATCCCATCCAGACCGGCAACCGTCGATCAAGGAATGCGAGAATCGCCCAATAGTTGCCAATCACGCATCCGACCAACACGTCGCGACCGATGAACGGATCGCGCAGCCGGCCCGAGAGCAGGCGGCTCCAGCAGCCCAGCGTACGGGGCCACAGGCGACGAACCTGCGACTCCATCGCCATGTAAAACAGTGCGACGATCATTCCCTCGCACAGCGCGCTCATGGCGCCATTCACGATGTTTTCGATACTCTCGGAATAGCCGCCGACGTTGCGGATCGACACCAGACTGCCCAGGAGCCGCAACGCGAAGACGAAGCCGCCGAGTCGCACGGCGCCGATGAGATCTCCGCGGTTTTTCCAGTTCTTCCATGCACCCGGCAGCGCCGCGGGCAATAGCAAGAGCAGTACCGCGTTACGCACCGTTCGGACGAAGGTCCATCGGGCTTGAGTCGAAGGAAAGGCGGACACCGGCTGCGCGGAGGACTCG
>CAYMXF010000077.1:0-1754 GCA_964393935.1 uncultured Planctomycetaceae bacterium | reverse complement strand
AGAATCGCCGAAACAAACAGCACGAGCGCGGCGACCGCGGCTTGCCGCATTCCACGACGATCGATGCTCCCTTGCGCCGCGTAGGCGGCCAGCATTTCACGAGTGGGAATCTGTCCGGCGTCCAGGGCGGCCGCGAGGAGGTCTCCGCCGGGCAGTGCGGCCGCGACATTCAGCGCCGATTCCGGTCGCTCCGCTGGATCCTTGCGCAGACACGCCAGGATGACGGCTTCGACCTTGGGGTCGATCTCTGGCACGAGCTCGGAGGGTGGGCGTGGCTCCACGGTCTGGTGGAGTCGAAAATACTCGAGGACGTTGTCGGCATCGAAGGCGGGCCGGCCCGTGAACATTTCATACAGCACAAGACCCAGAGAATAAATATCGCTCTTCTCGTTGACCGCTATGCCTGCCAATTGCTCCGGAGCCATGTAGCGCGGCGTGCCCGCCCGAATCTCGCCTCGTTCCACTTGCCCGGAGATGACGGCCAATCCGAAGTCGGTGATCCGAACACGGCCCTTCTGATCGATCATGACATTGGCAGGTTTCAGGTCGCGATGCAGTACGCCATGAATGTGGGCGGCCGCCAAACCCGCACAGAGTTGACGGGCGATGTCGATGGCTCGCGGTCCGGTCAATCGGCCGACTCGTCGCAGAAGCGAGGCCAGGTCTTCGCCGTCGATGTACTCCATCGAGATGAACGGCGACCCATCGACCTCTCCGAGATCGTAAACTCGGCAGATGTTCGAATGACCCACTTCGCGCGAGAGCTTGACTTCACTCTCCACGCGGCGCCGCCAAGCCGGGTCCAGGACATGCAGCCTGGGCAGAAATTTCAGCGCGACGGTTTGATGGAGCCGATCGTCCTCCGCCCGATAGACCCTACCCATCGCCCCCTCGCCGAGCAGCGAGACGATGCGATAGCGGTCGGCGACCAGATTACCGGTTTGAAACGCCGGTGGTTCTGAAATGTCCGGTGTGCGATTCTTTGAGCCGGATCGAATTTCGGATGGGTCCGCCTTGGCGGGGCTGCGCGCTGAAGCGCTCTCTTCGCGCGCCGGCAGATGATGCGCGAGCAGCCGCTCGACCTCCTGACGTAGGACCTCGTTGCCTGCACAGGCCTTGGACACGAACGAGGGGCGAAGCTCCAGCGGCTGGGCGCACGCTTCGAGGAAAACCTCTTTGATTCTCGCGTATTGGTCAGAGGTCACTTTTCGCCATCCGGACCCATCTCGGCGCGGAGCCATGCCCTGGCGTGCGTCCAATCTCCTTCGATGGTCCGCTTCGAGACTCCGAGCACCGTGGAGATTTCCTCCATCGACAGCCCCGCGAACAATCGCAACTCCACCACTCGAGCCTGGCGGCTGTCGAGAGTAGCCAGTTTCTCCAAAGCATCGCGAAAATCGACGATGTCCGTGTCAACAATCGCCAACTCGGAAACGACGTGATCAAAGGCGACCCGTCGCCAATCCTTGCCCCGCTTGTCTCTTTTGCGCGCTCTGGCATGGTCGATCAGAATCCGACGCATGGCCTCCGCGGAGACGGCGAGGAAATGGGTCTTGCCTTGCCAGTCCACTCGGGATTGATCGACCAGACGCAAAAACGCTTCGTGAACCAACGCGGTCGGGTCGAGCGTGTGGCCTTTCCGTTCGCGCCGAAGATACTTGGCCGCCAGTTTGCGCAGTTCGTCGTAGACCAGAGGAAGGAGCTGGGCGGCGACGAGAGAGGGGTCTGACGTGCCCAGCCCGGTCAGGATCTCA
>CAYMXF010000076.1:0-12559 GCA_964393935.1 uncultured Planctomycetaceae bacterium | reverse complement strand
GCGGCATGAGATTCTCCTGGCGCCCGACGGGCGGCAGCATGAACATGAAGAATCCTCGAAGAGCGAAGAGGACGACGAACCTCGTTGAAAAGAAAGCCATGCACGGAACTTCTGTCCGAACAAAAGGTTGGGACAGCACTCGCGCAAGACGCGACGGTGAAACCGCGAAAATATTACGGTTTTGTAATCCTGCGGCTCATCGACACGAGTCGCCGATTGGTTTATTATCACTCCCGAGCTTTGACAGCGGAAAATCGGACAGTACTTTTCCCGTCGTCCTTCGCACAGGAGATTCTTTTATGTGTTCATCGATCCCGAATCGCGTCTTGGTGCCGCTCGCGGTAATTTGCGGTTGGATCGTTACGGACCCTGCGTTGGCGCAGAGCACCACGAAGACGCCGGCGCACCAGAGGCAGACGGTCCGAATCGATCCCTATCGCGGGCAGCCGCTCAGCCTGAACTCCGCCCCCACTGCGAAGCGCAGCCCTCAGGACACCGAAGCGCAAGGCGGCGCGACCAAGACGGAAACGACCGTGCAGGCTTCCACCGAGTCGGAAGATAAGTATGGTTACCACGAGGTCAGCGATTTTTTCAACATCCGCGAGGCCAATCCCCAGGTGAGTAAGGGCGAATGGGAACTCGAGGTGACGTCGGAGTGGGCGACGCGTTCGAACGGCGAGGACGACGACTTCGGCCTGGAGCAATCGATAAAATACGGGATCACGGATGACATTTTTGTCGAGTTGGAGGTCGTGGAGCCGAGCCTGGGAGACGGCGGGGACCAGGGCAACGGCGACCTGAACCTGATCCTCTTTGAACGCGTCTTGAAGGAAAACGAGACGCTTCCGGCGATCGGGCTCCAGCAGGAAATGCGGATCCCCTCGGGAGACGACTCCAGCGGCGTCGACGGAACCTTCAGCCTGATTTTCACCAAACACATCGTCGACAAGCTGCGCGCGCACTTGGAAGGCTACATCGAGACCGCCAATGGCTCCCAGGGGGCTGGCGGTGACGACCGGCGGAACTTCCAGTGGGGCGTCGGTCCCGGCTTCGATTATCAGATCGACGACAAGACGCTGGCGCTCATCAATTACTTGAACCGCAGCAGCGAGGATTACGGCCATCACAACCAGAACATCCTCGAACTCGGCGTCACCCGGGAAATTGCCAAGACCGATCGAACCGAACAGATTGTGAAGTTCGCCACCGACATCGGATTGGACGGGCAGGAAGAAACGCCCAATTTCGGCGTGAAGCTGCTTTGGGAAATCGGCTGGAAGTGATCCTCGTACCAACAGGCCACGGATCGGCCGATTCAGCCGCTCGACCGTTAACCGTCGCGGGTATCAGCAGGTACAGGCGCAAAGGAAACAGCGGGGAGCCTGGCGATGCGTTCTTGCTTCGTTTACGACATCTAATCATGTCTTTGTCTCGTACGATGTGAGACGCTTGACTCAGAATGGTACGGCAGGGATCGCGCCAACAAAAATCCCGTTCGCGTCTGGTTCTGGCACTGTCGCTGCAACCGGTTTGCCGAATCGCATAAACAATGCCGGCACAACCAGCATGTTCAGGAACGTCGACGACAATAGCCCACACAAAATGACTAACGCCATCGGCGTCAGTATTTCTGTGCCGGGTCTCTCGCGGGCAATCACCAGGGGAATCATCGCCAGCCCTGCCGCGAGCGCCGTCATCACGATCGGCGCCAGTCGCTCCATCGCGCCGCGGCGGATCGCTTCTGTGAAATCCGTGACCGCCTCGAATCGCTGCAAATGGCGGATGTGCGATACCATCATGATTCCGTTACGGGCAGCGATACCAAAGACCGTGATGAATCCAATGAGCGACGCAACGGAGAGTTCTCCCCCTGCCAACAAGACGCCCGCGACAGCGCCGATCAACGCCAGCGGAAGATTGACCATGATGAGCAGCGCGTCCCGCATTGAGCGGAAAACGACATGCAGCAGAAAGCCGATGCCCAGCACGACGAGGACGCCAAGGATGCTTAAGATGCGGGTGGTCTGCTCGGCACTCTCGAATTGGCCGCCATATTCCACGTAATACCCGGCGGGCAACTTCACATGCTCCGCAATTGCCCGGCGAATGTCGCCGACCACGCCGTTCAGGTCGCGGTCGGCGACGTTGCACATGACCACGATCTTGCGCTGCACGTTTTCGCGGCTGATGAAGTTGGGGCCGCGGTCCTGGCTGATGCGGGCGAGCGCCTTAAGCGGGATCTTCGGGCCAACCGGCGTATCGACCAGCACGTCGCCGACGGTCTGAAGCGACGGCACGTCGGTCCCGCCCGGCGTCGTGTTGCCAAGCCGGAGAACCAAGTCAAATGCGTTTCGTCCTTCGAGGATCGTGCTGACGGTCATCCCGCGATAGGCGGTCTCCAGTGCGCGAGCCACATCCGCCACGCGCAGGCCGTACCGGGCGATGGCATCGCGGTCGAAATCAACCCGTAACACCGGGATGTTGACCTGCTGCTCGGTCGAAAGATCAACCACGCCGCGGATGTTGCGCATCTCTCCTTCCACTTGTTTGGCGAGTTCCCGCAGCTTGGCGAGATCTTCCCCGAAAATCTTCACGGCGATATTGGCTCGCGTGCCGGAAAGCATGTGGTCGATGCGATGGCCGATGGGTTGGCCGAAGGTGGCTTGAAGCCCCGGGATGATGGCCACGTCGCGCCGCAAAGCCTCAAGCAATTCCGCCTTGCTGCGGCGCGGCATTCCCAGCCGCAGGGGTGCATCCATGTCGAGCGTCAGGTCGATCTCGCTGGCCTCGACGCCCTGCACGTGCTCGTCCTCTTCCGCGCGGCCCGTGCGGCGGCCGATGGCGGCGATTTCAGGATGCTTCATCAGCGTCTTTTCGAAGATGTTGGCGAGTGCGTCGCTCTCGTCAAGCGATGTGCCCGGCACCGTGACAAGCCCGACGACCAGGGCGCCTTCGTTGAATTCGGGCAGAAAGCCGCGGCCGAGCAACGATCCCGCCACGACGGCGAGGGCGAAGACGGCAAGTGTCGGCACGATGACCTGCCACGGATGTCGGGTCGCCCAGTTGAGCGGGGCCGAGTAAACGTGTTTGAGGGCTCGCACCAGCCAGGGTTCCTCCGCCTTGACAATGGTGCCGCTGCCGGGAAGCAGGTAATAGCACAAAGCGGGCGTGAGGGTCAGGGCCGTGACGAGCGACGCGGCGAGCGAGAGACAGAACGCCAAGCCCAGCGGCCGAAGCAGTCGCCCCTCCACGCCGGACAGGAAAAAGACCGGTAAAAAGACCAAGAGAATAATGAACGTCGCGAAGACGATTGAAGCCTGTACTTCAACGCCCGCGTGGTAGATCACTTCCAGCGCGGGCAGTTGTCGCTCTGGTGGGCGTGCCGCGTTTTCACGAAGCCGGCGGACGACATTCTCCACGTTAATGATCGCGTCATCGACCAAGGCCCCGATGGCGATGGCCATGCCGCCGAGCGTCATTGTGTTGATCGTGCCGCCTGTTACGTACAGGGCAATGATCGAGGTGACGAGCGAGATCGGGATTGCCAGAAGGGTGATGACGCTTCCGCGGAGACTCCACAGGAACGCGGCGACGATAACGATGACCAGGATGCCGCCGTCACGCAGGGCATCCACTGTATTGCTAAGCGAGGCTTCGATGAAACGCGATTGCCGAAAGAGGTTCTTGTTGATGAACATACCGGCCGGCAGCGACGCTTGAATCTCGTCGAGCACCGTTTCGAGCCGTTGCGTCAGCTCAAGCGTATTCGCACCGGGCTGCTTTTGAATCGCAACGATTACGCCGCGCTCAATGATCGGTTCCCACTTCTCCCCGCGCCGCGACGACGAGGCCATGCCGCGTTTGATGGCCGCCCCGATGCGAACAACGCCCAGCTCCCCGATGCGAACTGGTGTGCCATTGCGGATCGTGACGACGGTCTTGGCGATGTCGTCCGTCGTGCGGATGCGGCCAAATCCTTGCACGACGTGTTCCTCGGAGGCCTCTACGACAAACCCCGCGGACACGTTCTCATTGCCCTCGCGGAGCGCCTTGGCGACCAGTTCGATGTCCACGTCGAATGCACGCAGCCGGGCCGGGGACAAGACGACCTGATACTGCTTCTCGTCGCCGCCGATGGGTGTCACCTGCGAGACGCCCGCGACGGAAAGCAGGCGGCGGCGTATGTCCGTCGTGGCAATCGTTCGCAAGTCAAGCTGATTGTGGCGGTCAGACGTCAAAGAGATGAACAGAATCTCGCCCATGATGGATGAGACGGGTGCGAGCACGGGCGCCTCCGCTTGCGGCGGCAGCTTGCCGCTGAGCGTCGATAGGCGCTCGTTGACGGTCTGTCGGGCACGGTAGATGTCGGTGCCCCATTCGAATTCGACCCAAACCACACCGATGCCGACGGCCGTGGCGGACCGAACGCGGCGAATATTCGCGGCGCCGTTGACGGCCGTTTCGATGGGGAACGTCACCTGCGTTTCCAACTCATCCGGGGCCATGCCGTGGCCTTCGCAAAGGATCGTGACCGTCGGCGCCGTCAGATCGGGAAACACGTCGACCGGCATCGTGGTCGCCAGATAGCCGCCGCCGAGCAGCAGAATCAGCGAGACCATGACCACGGCGAGACGATTGATCAGCGACCAGCGAATGATCCACTTCACCATGACGCGGGTCTCCGATCAGTGCACGTGGCCGGGGCCGAATCCCCCGGACAAGGATGACAATTTGACGGCGTAGGCCCCGCGCGTGGCTACGCGCTCACCGGCGGACAATCCTTCGCGCACTTCGACAAAGCCGTTGTCGCGGATGCCCAGCGTCAACTCACGCTTCTGAAAAAGCTCGCCTTCGAGCAGCGCGAATGCGATCGGGCGGCCGCCGTCCATCACGACCGCAGCCTCGGGAATCGCCACCGCCTCGATCGCCTTTCGGGTTTCAAGGAAAACATCCGCCAACATGCCCGCGCGGAAAAGACCGTCGCGATTAGGTAATTCATAATTCAACGAGACCGTTCGAGACGACGGGTCCACCACCGATCCGAAATGGACGAGACGGCCGCCGCTCGCGAAGACATCGATTCGTTGATCCGGATAGGCTTGGGGCGCCAAAACGGCGTTGGGCTGCTTCGGTATTCGCGAAAGGTCGAACTCCGAGACGCGCGCGACGATCCATACGGAGTCGAGGTTGATGACTCGGAAGACCGCTTCGTGGGCCTCAACGTGTTCGCCCTCTGTGCGGTCGGCGACCGCAATGTGTCCGGCGATGGGCGATTGAATGCGAACCCGAAGCAGATCGCCCGCCTCGGCGTCGGTCGAAGCCGTTCGAGCCGCTTCTTGAAGCAGCGCCAGGTCCTTCGCGGCCGCCTCGTACTTCGATTTCATCGCCGTGGCCGAGGCAAGTTCCGATTCGGCCACTTCCAGATTGCTCTTGGCTTCGTCGAATTGACGCTCTGATACGACGCCTTCTTTCCGCAGCGAGGTCTGCCGTAGGACCGCGCGCTTCGCGTAATCGAGTTTGACGCCGGCATCTCGCAGCGAGCGCTCGATCTCCAGGCCGCTGGTCTGCAACGCCAACGATCGCACCGCGACATCGGTTAACGCGGGCATCGGAGGCTCGACCCGCGCGAGCGTCTGGCCCACTTGCACGGCGTCACCCAGTCGAGGAAGTTTTCCGCCCGACGGCGGGAGGAGGCGACCGGCGATGGGAGAGCCGGCGATGACCGACGCGCTCGCGGGCGCGATGATCTCGCCCGCACAGCGCAGGCGGTCTACCAGCGTGTGCTTTCCGACGGTGGACAGCAGCATACCGATCTTCCATTGCTGCTCCATCAAGAACGGCACGGCATTGGCCGGCTCGGATTTCGTCTCGGACGCTGCCGCCTTCAACATTGTCGCTTCGTCCGGGTAGACCATGATTTTTCCGACTGGAATTGAATCGCTGACCTGCGGCCCGTTGAGCACGATGTTGGCGTCGTATTCCCCTGCGCTCGGAAAAGTCAGCTCGGGCGCGTAAAGACCGTCTCGCTTCGGGGCATCCAATTTCGCGACCACGGGCGCACCGCCCGCCAGGCGCGCCTCGAGGGTGAATGCTCCCCCCTTCACCGGATCGCCGTTTTCCAAGACGGAAAGATGGGCGAGAAATCGAGCGGGGCGGCCCTGGACGAGAGGCGGGTACTCCATGAACAGTTCGAGCTTCGGCGTGAACACAGTAACGCTGATCGGCTCGGGCGCGCCCGGCGAATCGCTGGGAGACGATGGAGCGCAGCCGATAAGACCCGTCAGCAACAAAAGTATTGAAATTAGGCAAGAACGCATCGCATCACTCTCGGCTAGGCGGACACAGATCGCGACCGCAAACGCAAAAGAAGCGCAACGTTTGTTTGACCTTCACGAAGAAAAGGCCGTCGGTTGATCGTGCGAATGGTGAATTTCAGATGCGAATCGCGTTGTTAGCGCGCAGAATCAGCGCCAGCGCATCGTAGGCCCGCGTACCCGGCGCGAAATCGAAGAAGTCCGGTGAATGAACGCGTTTGATAAGCACGGCGGGTGATGGAGAAAAGGAGGCCGCAGATAACGGCGCCAAGCAATTCTGCGCGGTGCGGATGCCGCCGGGCAGTGACGTGACGATGGTGGGGAGTACACGAAAGACTACATCCGTCGTCACATCGATGACAAATCCGTAATGTTCTTGCAAGCCAATCGACTTGCCGTCAGAATGCCGATGGGTATCGTAATGGATTGCCGCCCAATCCGAATCCTCAGATTCATGGATGAAATCTGCGTGAACGTGAGCGTGAAACCCTTGCGCTTCGTGGTCGTGCAAGTGAATCGCCTGTCCCGCTAATGGAGATAGCAATACGTACGGAATGCAGACCAGCAACGGCAGGAGCCGCATCAGCTTGGAATCGAATCTTACCGATAATGTACTCACGCGGGCTTCTTCTCGCAGACTCAGGTCAAAGCCATGTTGACTTTGGATAGGTTAACCTCTTAACGCATAATAAGCAAAGGGCCTAAACGGGTTTTTTCTGACATGCGTTTCCTTCGATCCTCCCATTGCTTTTCGCTCGGACTCATTTCCTTGTGGGCCGGCTGCGCGCGCGTCGTACCCGAGGCGGACTATCAGAATGCCTCGCGATTCGTGACCGAGCGGACCGGTGCCGATCAGGTCTACGATCCCGAGGCGGAAGCGAAGATCGAGCAAGAAGTGGCCTCGCTGCTGGAAGGCGGCCTGACGACCGACGAGGCCGTCCGCGTCGCGCTACTGAACAACAAGGACTTTCAATCGCTCTTCGCCGAACTCGGCGCGTCGCGCGCCGACGTCGTGCAATCCGGTCTGCTGACCAATCCGTCGTTTTCGTTCGTGGCCCAGTTCCCGGAGGGGGGCGGGCGCAGCAAGCTGACGTTTGGGTTCGGGCAGGAGCTCGTCGACCTTTGGCAGATTCCCGTCCGCAAAAGAATCGCCGAAGCCCAACTCGAACAGACCGTCCTGCGGATCGTGCGCCGGGCGGTCGATCTGGCCGCGGACGTGCGCGTGCGCTACAGCCGCGTGGCGGCCCTCCAGCGCGCCGAGGCGATCACGAAGGAAAACTTGCAGCTCGTCGAACGGTCGCTCGAATTGGCCCAGGCGCGGTACACCGCCGGCGAATCCGGACAACTCGACGTCTTCCTAGTGCGCGGCACGCTGTTGGACGTGCAGGTTGGATTGATCAACTTGTCTCGCGATCGGCGCGTGGCCGAGGCGGAGCTGGCGCGCGCGCTCGGCCTGACGCGGTGGGAGCAGTCGATCGTCGTGAGCGAGAAGTTGGGGCCGCCTCCGCCGATCGTCTTTGAGGATGCGGAGCTGGTCGCCTTCGCCATGCGCGAGCGGCTCGACGCGCAGGTCGCCGCCTCGCAAATCCGCGCCGCGCAGGACGAACTGAAACGCCAGTATCTCAATATTTTCTCCAGCGTCACGGCAGGGTTCGAAGCCGAACGCACGGAGCGGCGGTCTTTGCCCGGCCGCAACGTGCTGGCCGACACCGCGCGGACGTCTGTCGCCAACGGCGCGCTGACCGCGCCGGACATCGAATCGAAGGGCCAGCGCGAGATCGAGCGACGACAAATCATCGATTCGCTCATCGGGCCGTCCATCCAAATCACGCTGCCGATCTGGGACCAGAACCAGGCGCAAATCGCGAAGGCCGGGTACAAGACCCGGGAACTGCGCAAGAAATACGAGGACCTGCTCGACCAGGTGGCCCAGGAAGTGCAACAATCGACCGCGATCATGCGGACGGCCCAGGAACTCGTGCGTTTCTATGAAAAGGAAACGTTGCCGCAAGCGCAGAAAAACGTCGACGCCGCCACCCGGAGCTATCAGGCCGGCGAGCAGAGCATCATCGCACTGATCGAGGCCCAGCGGTCGCTCATCGGACAGCGACGAACGTTCGTCGACATCGTCCGCGACAGCGCGATCGCCAAGGCGGAATTGGAGCGCGCCCTCGGCGGCCGACTCCCGCCCGGAGCCACCACGCAAGCCGCAGCGAACCAGCCGGCATCCGTCGAATAGACATGCACGACGCTCAATCGCTGGGAGATTACATATTTGTCATCTTCGCGTCATGCTCCGTATGACCGCGAAGGATTAAGATGGTCACGCATTACCCTGGCAACCAAGAGATCGAGGCATCAAATGGACCCGATGACATTGTTTCTCGAACAACTAGGCGCGTTTCTAACCGGCATCGCCACGTTCGTACAGGATTTTTTGCTGCAAATCCTCGCGGCGTTCCTTTTCTAGGGGGTGGAATGTTCAATCTCGTCAAACGATTGTCCTTCCTCGTCCTGCTCGCGGGCGCCGTCGGGCCCGGCCTTCACGGATGCTCGCACGACAACGATGATGATGAGAAGCATGAAGCAAAGCATGCGGCATCGCAGCCCGTCAGTCACAACCCCCAAGGCGAATCCGTCGTCTCGCTCGACGAAGAGGGCCAGAAGCACGCTGGCATCGTCGTTCAGCCGCTCGCTGCCGCATCGCTCCAACCTGAGCTAACCGCCTACGGGCGGCTCGAAGAAGACCCGTCGCAATCGTTCACCCTCCGCGCGCCGGTCGCGGGAATCATCAAGACGCCGGACTCCGCTTCCTGGCCCCATCTCGGCCAGAAGCTGGAAAACGGCGTTTCGGTCGGTCAGATCGAACCGCGGCTCGGGCCGGTCGAACGAACCGATCTCGCGTCCCGGCTTTCCACCGCCCGCGGCGAAGTGGAGGAAGTCTCCGCGGAACTGTCGGCCGCCGTCGCGTCGTACGAAAACAAGAAAAAACTCAATATCCAGGAGGAAATCGTCTCTCAGCGAACCCTCGAAGAGGCCAAGGCCAAGGTACAAGGACAAGAGGCGCGACTAAAGGCGGCCCAGGAGACGGCCCATCTCATCGAAAACTCGCTCTCGGCGACGACCGGCCCGACGGGGCCGCTGATGCTGACGCTGGCCACGGGTGGTGACGTCGTCGAACTTTCCGCGCGGCCCGGCGAATCCGTGGAGGCCGGCCAGGCCATCCTGCGAGTGGCTCGATACGATCTCCTGATCGCTCGAGTCGAATTGCCGGTCGGTGAAAACCTGAATCCGCAGCCGGCCCGCGCGCGGGTCGTCGTCGTGGGCCACGAAAGCAAACCTCTGAGCGCACAGACCGCCGCGCTCGCGCCGGCGATCAATCCGCTCACCGGCGGACAAGCCTTCTTTTTTAGAATCGCGTCGGGCGATCTCGCATTGCGCCCCGGGTCGGCGGTCACTGCGTATCTGGCATTACCCGGCGAGGCCCAGAAAGGCGTAACCGTCCCTCGCTCGGCGGTGGTCCGTCTGGGCGGCAAGAGCTGGGTCTATTTGCAGACCGACAAAGAGCAGTTCACGCGACGCGCGGTGGAGAATCTGAGGCCGACCGAAGCCGGATGGTTCGTCGCCGGTTTGAATGAAGGGCAAAGCGTCGTCGTCATAGGAGCGCAGTCGCTCCTGTCGATGGAGTTCACCTCGCACGCGGGAGAAGAAGAGGAAGAAGAATGACCTCGTCTTCGCGCTAAGGCGTCGAGTCGTCGGCCGGTCGAGATAGAGGCACTCCATCACCATGCTCAGTAAGATCGTCGATTTTTCGATTCGTCTCCGAGGCGTGGTCATCGCCCTCGCCACGCTCCTCGTCGGCTATGGCATCTACGTCACCTACCACGCCAAGCTGGACGTATTCCCCGATTTCGTCCCGCCCCAGGCCGCGATTCAGACCGAAGCCCCCGGCCTCTCGCCGGAACAGGTCGAGGCCCTCGTCACGCGGCCCGTGGAAACCACCCTGACCGGCGTCTCCAGCCTGGAGTCCATCCGCTCGCAATCCATTCAGGGACTGTCCATTATTACCGTCTACTTCCGCGAAGGCACAGACATCTTCATCGCACGCCAGATGATCACCGAGCGGCTCGGCGCGATCGCCGGCGCATTGCCGTTGGGTGTCAAGGCCCCGAAGATGAGGCCCATCACCTCCGCGACGATGGACCTGCTCAAGATCGGCTTCGTCAGCGACAAGAAGACGCCGATGGAGTTGCGAACTTTCGCGGATTGGACGTTGAAGCCGCGTCTGCTCGCCGTGCAGGGTGTGGCGGGCATCAGCGTCTACGGCGGTGAAGTCCGGCAGCTTCAAATCCGCATCCGGCCCGACCGGCTCCTGGCATTCGGCCTTTCCATCGACGACGTGCTGACCGCCGCCCGAAACTCCACCGGCGTCCGCGGCGTCGGCTTCACGGAGACGCCCGCACAACGAATCCCCATCCAGACGGAGGGGCAATCGCTCACGCCCGAGCAGCTTGGGGAGGTCGTGGTCCGACGCGATCACGGCGTCAGCCTGCGCCTCAAGGACGTCGCCGACGTGGTCATCGGCCCCGAGCCCAAGTTCGGGGATTGCCTCATCATGGGCCGGCCCGGCGTGCTGCTCACGATGCTCAGCCAGTATGGCGCCAACACGATGGAGGTGACGCGGGCGGTCGAGGCGGCGATTGAAGAGATGAAGCCCACGCTGGCCGCCGAGGGCATTACCCTTTACCCCCGGCTACATCGACCGGCCACGTTCATCGAGACGGCGATCGGTCACATGCGATTCTCACTTCTATTGGGCGGCGTGTTGGTGGCGGCCGTGCTCTTCCTCTTTCTCTTCAACCTTCGCGCGGCGTTCATTTCCCTTACGGCCATCCCCCTGTCGCTGCTGGTCGCGGTGATCATCCTCGATTATTTCGGCGTTACGCTCAACACGATCACCCTCGGCGGCCTGGCCATCGCCATCGGCGAAGTTGTGGACGACGCCATCATCGACGTGGAGAACATCCTCCGGCGACTGCGCGAGAACATCACGCTGGCCGAGCCTCGTTCCTCTCTCGCCGTCGTCCTCGACGCCTCGCTCGAAGTTCGCAGCGCAGTCGTCTATGCCACCTTCGTCGTCGCGCTCGTCTTCCTCCCTGTATTGACGATGTCCGGCCTTCAAGGGCGGCTCTTCGCGCCGCTGGGCGCCGCCTACATCCTGGCGATCGCGGCCTCGCTCGTCGTTGCGCTGACACTCACACCGGCGCTGTCCGTTCTGCTCTTACCGCAGCAGGCCAGGCACGCCGTCGAACCGGCGTTCATCAGCCGTCTTAAGGATCGCTACCGATCGCTCATGATGCGGGTCAGCCGCCGGCCGCGGACGGTCATTGTCTCGTGCGCGCTCATGTTTGTTCTCGCCGCCGTCTCTTTCTTCGCGCTCGGCGGCGAGTTCCTGCCCGAATTCCGCGAGGGACACTTTGTTTGCCAAACCCTGGCTCTGCCCGGGACTTCGTTGCCGGAATCGATCCGAATCGGCAAGCAAGCAACTGACGAATTGCTCAAGCTGCCGGAGATCGACACGGTCGAGCAGCAGGTCGGCCGAGCCGAACTCGGCGAAGACCCCTGGGGCCCGCATCGCAGCGAAATGCACATCGAACTCAAGCCGACCACCGGAAAAAAGCAGGAAGCGGTGCAGCGCGAAATTCGTAACGTGCTCACGAAGATCCCTGGGGTCAAATCCGAGGTCCTCACGTTTCTCGGCGACCGTATCAGCGAAACGATCACCGGCGAGACCGCCTCCGTCGTGGTGAGTCTCTTTGGCGATGACCTTGATGTGCTCGACACGAAGGCGGAGGAAGTCGCTCGGGCGCTGTCGGGCGTCCGCGGAGGGGTGGATGTCCGCGTCTCGTCGCCCCCAGGCATCCCGCAAACGATCGTGCAACTTCGTCCGGACCGGCTGCGTCAATTCGGTTTCCAGCCGGTCAGCGTTCTGGATGCCCTCCAGACCGCCTATCAAGGAACCACCGCGGCGCAAGTATACGAGGGCAACCGCGTCTTCGACGTCGTGGTCGTCATGGATCCGTCGCTACGGCAAGACCCCGAGCAGATCGGCTCGTTTCTTCTTCGCAACAGCGAAGGCGCCACGCTGCGCCTGGACGAGCTGGCGGACGTCAATGCCGCGGCGGGCCGTTTCATGATCATGCACGACGACGCGCGTCGACGTCAGACCATCACCTGCAACGTCG